>JAIYCN010000166.1 GCA_027487995.1 Rubrivivax sp.
CAGGTGTCGGCCTGGCCTTGCTCGTCGAAGGCCATCACCACGGTGGCCGCGCCATAGCGCTTGACCAGACGCGCCTGTCGCTTGAACTCCTCTTCACCCTCCTTGAGCGAGATGGAGTTGACGATGCCCTTGCCCTGGATGCACTTCAGGCCTGCCTCGATCACGCTCCACTTGGAGGAGTCGATCATGATGGGCACGCGACTGATCTCGGGTTCGCTGGCGATCAGGTTCAGGAAACGCACCATGGCGGCCTGGCTGTCCAGCATGGCCTCGTCCATGTTGATGTCGATGACCTGCGCGCCGTTTTCCACCTGTTGGCGCGCCACGCCCAGGGCCTCTTCAAACTGGCCGTTCAGGATGAGCCGGGCGAAGGCCTTGGAGCCGGTGACGTTGGTGCGTTCGCCGATGTTGACGAAGAGTGAACCGGAGCCGATGGAGACGGGTTCAAGGCCCGACAGCCGCATGGGCGGCGGGGCAGTCAAGGCAGTGGGGGCAGACATGAGCGGGGAAGGCTGATCGCGCAAAAACCAATCCACGCAAGCCCAGAAAACCAACGGTTCACCTCGGCTGCGCAGCAAGCAGGGGTGAGCGCGGTTGAACCGTCGGGGCGTGGGGCACGCCTGTTGCAGCCCCGAACCCACGTTTCCGAGCCTGGCGGCAGGCCCTTTCGGTTCCCAGCCTGCAGGAGGCTGGGCGGTGCCTTTCGTCGCAACGCTCCTCGGAAGCTACGCATTTTACGTTGGGTGCCGCCAAGCCCGTCGCACCGCCCACACAGGCAGGCGCGCAGGGCGAGCAGGATTCACGAACGCAGGGGGCATCCTCCACATTGAGGCGCTTTACCGGCACTTTTCCACTGGCTGCGCAACACCGGCTGGCGGCAAGATGAAAGCACGATGACCCTGATGCCCGTCGAAGAAAGCCTTTTGCGCCTGGGTGAGCCCTTGCCGGTGTCGCTGTGGGACGCCCGCGGCGTGCTGCTGTTGCCCCGCGGCGCGTTGATCCAGGACGACGCGCAACGCCGCCGCTTGGCCGCACGGGGTCCTCAGGTTCAAGCGCAGGACCATGACCGCATCCGCCGCCCATGGCTGCTGGCCATGGAACAGATGGTGCTGCGCAACGAAACCCTGGGCAAGATCGCCGACCTTCAACCAGGCGAAGTGGTCCCACTTCCGGCAGCGAGTGCGGTGCAAGCCGAGCCCGAGGACATGGCCCACCGTTGGCACTCCCTGCGGATGCGGCTGGCCAACACTCTGCGCGACCCCCAGTCACGGGAGTTCCGCGCGCGCCTCACGCGGGAGGTGCAGTCCCTGCAGGACCTGCTGCGCGAAGACGCCGACGGCAGCCTGTTGGTGTTGCTCCATGACGCCGCGCGCGACCCGAGAGATCACGGCGTTCGCCACAGCCTTGTGGTGGGCGCCATTGCGGCCCTGGTGGCGATGGAACAGCCCACGGTGTGGCCGCAGGAAGAAGTCCAACGCCTGGCACTGGCCGGGCTGACCATGAACCTGTCCATCCTGGCCCTGCAGGACCGCTTGGCGGTGCAGTCGGAATACCCGACTGCCAACCAGAAGGCCGAACTGCACGATCACGGGATGCGCAGCGCCGACCTGCTGCGCAAGGCCGGCTTCGTGGACGATGGATGGCTGCTGGCGGTGGCCATGCACCACCACGCCCAGCCTCTCCCGCCGGTGGCCTCCATCAGCGGCGTGTCCCCGGAATGGGCCGTGCGCTACCGCGCGCGCCTGATCCACAAGGTGGACGTGTACACGGCCAAGCTGAGCCCGCGTCGAAACCGGCCTGGCGTGTCGGCCACGCAGGCGGCAAGGGTGGCGTTCCTGGATGAAGGCGGTGGCACCGATGGTGTGGGCGCCTGGCTGGTGAAGACGATGGGGCTGTATCCGCCCGGGTCGCTGGTGAAACTGCGCAATGGTGAGGCTGGCGTGGTCCGAAGCCGCGGCAGCCGTACGCATGCACCCTGGGTGGCGGTACTGGCCTCGGCCTCGGGCACGCCCCTGCACGAACCGGTGCTGCGGGATGCCGGCCAAGACCAACATGCGGTGGTGCAGTCGGTCACGCCCAGTCAACTGAGGGTGCGGGTGCCGCTGGAGGCGGTGCTGGCCCTGCGCCCTCGCGGCGCGCCGGAGCAGGGACTCTCGACGTCGGGCGCTGCGGCCTAGTTCTCCAGGGGCCCGGCCATGTGCCGCATTCAGGCCGCCTGAGGCAGATCGAACAGCTTTTGCGCCCCGCAGCAACGCGGCTTGTAGGCCGAGACTGCCCGGGCAATGGCGGCAATGTGGTCCGGCGTGGTGCCGCAGCAGCCGCCGGCGATGTTGAGGAACCCACTGCGGGCAAAGTCCTCCATCAGCCCTGCGGTGATCTCTGGCGTTTCGTCGAAACCGGTGTCGCTCATGGGGTTGGGCAGGCCGGCGTTCGGGTAGCAGCTGATGAAGGTGTCGCCCGCCAGCTTGGCGAGTTCCTCGATGTAGGGCCTCATGAGGGCCGCACCCAGCGCACAGTTCAGGCCCACGGCCAATGGCCGGGCATGGCGAACGGAGTGCCAGAATGCCCCCACCGTCTGACCCGAGAGGATGCGGCCGGATGCGTCGGTGACGGTGCCCGAGAGGATGACGGGCAAGCGCTCGCCGGTCTCCTCCATCAGCTCATCCAGCGCGAAGATGGCGGCCTTGGCATTGAGCGTGTCGAAGATGGTCTCCACCAGAAACACGTCCGCACCGCCCTCCAACAAGCCTTCAGCCTGCTCACGGTAAGCCGCGCGCAATTCGTCGAAATGGACGTTGCGCGCGCCCGGGTCGTTCACGTCGGGTGAAATGCTGGCCGTGCGCGGCGTGGGGCCCAGGGCACCGGCCACGAAGCGGGGCTTGTCAGGCGTGGAATGGGCACGCGCGGCCTGGGCGGCAAGGCGCGCGGCCTCCACGTTCATTTCCCGGGCGACATGGGCCAAGCCGTAGTCCTCCTGGGCCACCGAGGTGGCGCCGAAGGTGTTGGTTTCGATGAGGTCTGCCCCGGCGGCCAGGTATTGGTCGTGGATGGAGGCAATCACGTCGGGCCGGGTGAACTGCAGCAGTTCGTTGTTGCCCTTGAGGTCCTGCGGGTGGTCGGCAAAGCGCGTGCCCCGGTAGTCGGCCTCGGTGAGTTTCCAGCGCTGGATCATGGTGCCCATGGCCCCGTCGATGATGACGATGCGCTGCTTCAGCAGTTCGGGAAGCGCCTGCGCGCGGGTGTAGGCAATGGGTTTCATCCACCGAATTTTAGGTGGCCGGGCAGGACCTGCGGTGTTCAGGGCGGCAGTCCACAGGCCAAGGCCAGTTCAGAATCCCGCAGTTCCCACGCCGCCTGGCGGCCGCCATCGGGCCCCATGACCAAGCGCGCCAGCCGAGCCCCGGAGGCTGCCGGTGGGCCCGCGACCCACAGGTCCACCTGCACGTCGTAGCGGCGCTCCGCCCGCCGCCGGAAATGCCAGCATCCAGTGTCTGGCAAGCGATGGACCTCAAACCACCAATCTCCCCCGTCGCCCTGGGGGCCGGCCACCCAAATCGGCAACCTTGAAGGCAGCTCCCTCGGCGCATCACCAGAGGCCATGGGCGCATCCACGCGGGCTTGAACGATGGCCAGTACCTGCACCATCCAGCTCAGGCGATCTTGGGCACCGGCCACCAGAGCAGCCTGGCCTGTGGGGCCGGAGTAGGACACCACCCCGCCGTCGCGTTGGAAGTTGACCGCGCGCGCGCCACCCCGCGCGGGGCGCGCCAGAAACCGGTCCGGCGAAACTCCGTGTTCGTCGATGCCGCCGTGGCTGGCCCAGTCCAGTGCTGCAGCGCCGGAGCGGTCCCTGACATCCGCCTTGAGGCTGCTGCGGTAGCGGCCCCGATCGACCTCCCATGCCCAGCGCGCCTGCCCGGATTGCCCGCCGCGCCGCACCTGCAGGCTCTGCTCGAAATTGGCCGGAATGCGGGTGGGCAGCATGGGGCGCGGTGGTCCGGGTGGTGGAGCCGCCTGGACACTGACGCCGTGGTCGTGCGACGTGTGGGCGACGCCCGTGTGGGGGTGGAGGCTTGGGGGCGGAGTGGGTGCGATGCCTGCGGCGTCTTCGGCCTGCGGGGCGGGTGGCGGCATGGTCGGCAGCACCTTTGGCCGCACCTGCTGGGGCACGGGAGGCGGCCAAGACGCCGGCGGTTCGGCTTGGGCCACCTGCGCCGGAGCCCCTGCCCCCTCCAGAGCCCATCTCACCTGCCACGACACCGCATTTGCCGCCCTGGTGCGCCCCTCACCCAGGGCCGACCGCATGGCCACCGGCCCCCACCAGGCCAGCACCAGCAGATGCAGCAACACCGCCAACAGCAGCGCCAACAACACCGCCCACCCCTTCTGCACCGCCTGTCCTTTCGGGTACCCTCGGCCCATTCTTCTCCAGGCGGATTCGCCCGTCATTCCCCCTTTGGATGGCCAGGAGGTGCCCCATGCCGACCGATCGCTCCACGTCGCCGCTGATGCCCGGCTTCGATTTCCTCAAGACCCTGGCCGGTCAGGCCGGGAAGGGCCTGGAGGGCTTGCAGCAACTCAACGCCATCGGGCAAGGTGTGGGCACCATGGCCAACGGGCTCAGTGCCGGCTTGGGTGGCCTGAGCAGCCTCAGCGGTTTGGGCGGCTTCAAGCAATGGGTGGCGCCCACGTTGGACCCCGACGAGTTGGAAAAGCGGATTGAGGAGTTGCGCACGGTGCAGTTCTGGCTGGAGCAGAACGCCCGATTGCTGGGGGCCACCATCCAGGCGCTGGAGGTGCAGAAGATGACCCTGTCCACGCTGCGCAGCATGGATGTGAAGATGCCCGACCTTCAGCAGGTGCTGGGTGCGATGATGCCGCAGGCTGGCGCCGAAAGGGCCAAGTCCAAGGACGCACAGGCGGCAGAAGAGGCCGCAGAGAAGGCAGCGGCTGCGGCGCCCAAATCCTCGACCACGAGCGGGTCGGCCGCAGGCTCCTCTTCCGGCTCCACTTCGGGCGGCCCCCGCGGCAAGGCGTCTGCCAAGGCAAGCGCCAAGCCACCTAAAGGTACTCCCGCCCAGGTGGACCCCATGAAGTGGTGGGGGGCCCTCACCGAGCAGTTTCAACAACTGGCCACGCAGGCCCTGGCCTCGACACAAGCGGCCTCGCCCGTGGGTGCAGGCGCTCCCAAGAGCCCCCCAGCGAGCGCCCCGCGCGCCAAGGCCACTTCAGCCAAGACCCGGAAGGCGCCGGCCAAGCGGGCGCGCAGCAGTGCCCCGAAGGACTGATGCGGGCTGACTTGAGTACTGCGCCCCAAAGGCGGAGCGGCACGTCGGGCCCTGGCCGAGCGTGATTCCCCCCACCCGAACCCCCGCAATTCGAGAGCCCATCGTTTAAGGCGCACACTCCGGGCATGCAACCCTTCCTCCACGCGCACGCCACCCACCCGGACTGGCGCATGGCCCTGGCGCTGGGGGAGGCCCAACTGCAGGCGCAGAAGGCCCGGCTTTGGGGTGAGGCCGGCCCCAGTGCGGCCACCCTGGGTTTCGCCTACCTCACCGACCACTACAGCCCGCACGCACAGGCGCTGCTCGAAGCCCTGCAGGCGAACTGGCCTGGCGTGAGTTGGGTGGGCACCGTGGGCGTGGGCGTGGCCGCCTCGGGGGTGGAGTATTTCGACGAACCGGCCCTGGTGCTGATGCTGGGGGCCGTGCCGCATGGTCGCTTCCGGGTGTTCTCCGGGGCGCGGCCGCTCAATGGCATCGAGGCCTGGACTGCGCTGGTCCACGCCGATCCGGCCACACCCGACCTGCCCGAACTGATTGCCGAGATGAGCGACCGCACCGGCTCGGGCTACCTGTTCGGTGGGCTTACCGCGTCGCGCGGAAGTTCCTGGCAACTGGCGGACGGCGCCTATGAAGGAGGCCTCTCCGGTGTGGCCTTCGGGCGCGACGTGCACATGATTTCGCGCGTCACCCAGGGGTCGCAACCGGTCAGCCCCTTGCGCCGCATCACCGCCTGCGAACAACACTTGGTGTTGGAGCTCGACGGCCGCCCAGCCCTGGATTGCCTGGCCGAAGACCTGAAGCTGGACCTTGAGGAACCCCGGCGCGCCATTCCCACCCTGCGGCAGACGCTGGTGGGCCTGCGGTCGGCGGATGCCGGGCCTGCGGAGGGTGCTCGCAGCCGGGACTTCGGGCCCGATGTTCGCGTGCGCCACCTCATTGGCCTGGACCCCTCGCGCCGCGCCTTCGCCGTGGCCGACCACTTGTCGCCCGGCATGCAACTGGCCTTCTGCCGGCGTGACGTGGAGGCCGCCCGGCGCGACCTGGTGCGCATCTGCAGCGAAATCCGCGAGGAACTCGCCGAAACGCTGACCAGCATGGCCACGGTGCCCGACAGCGCCCCCTTGGACCCGGTGCAGCGCGTCGCTGGTGCGCTGTACGTGAGCTGCTCAGGCCGTGGCGGTGCGCACTTCGGTGGGCCTTCGGCCGAACTGCAGATCATCCAGCATGCCCTGGGGGATGTCCCGCTGGTGGGCTTTTTCGCCGCCGGTGAAATCGGTCACCACCACCTGTACGGCTATACCGGGGTCCTGACGGTCTTTGTCAGAGAGCCCTGATAAGGTGCGGCCTGCGGGATGGCGGGCTGCACATCCCGGAACGCCTGGAGTCTGATTCCGATGAATGCCCCCCTGCCACCCGGTGCCCTGAATGCGCCGGCCTCCGCCCATCTCGCGTCGCCCGGCCTGCTTGAAGCACCGCGCGCACAACGCCAGGCCGACGTCGTGCAGGCGCTGCGCGCCGTGTTGCCCGCCCACGCCCTGCTTTGGCAGCAGGAAGACGTGGTGCCTTATGAATGCGACGGCCTGACCGCCTACCGCACCACGCCACTGTGCGTGGTCCTGCCGGAAACCGAAGAGCAGGTGGCCGCCGTGCTGCGCGCCTGCCATCGTCTGGAAGTGCCGGTGGTGGCGCGCGGGGCCGGCACCGGCCTTTCAGGCGGGGCCATGCCACATGAGCGCGGCGTCACGCTGTCGCTGGCGAAGTTCAACAAGATCCTGCAGGTGGACCCGGTGTCTCGCACGGCCACGGTGCAATGTGGGGTTCGCAACCTGGCCATCTCTGAAGCCGCCGCGCCTTATGGCCTGTACTACGCGCCCGACCCTTCCAGCCAGATTGCCTGCACCATTGGTGGCAACGTGGCCGAAAACTCTGGCGGCGTGCATTGCCTGAAGTACGGCCTCACGGTGCACAACGTGCTGCAGGTGCGCGGCTACACGATTGAAGGCGAAGCGGTCACCTTCGGCTCGCGCGCACTGGACGCCGCGGGCCTGGACCTTCTGAGCGTGATCGTGGGCAGCGAAGGCATGCTGGCCGTCACCACCGAGGTGGTGGTCAAACTTGTACCCAAGCCGCAGTTGGCGCGCTGCATCATGGCCAGCTTCGACGACGTCACGCGGGCCGGTTAAGCCGTGGCCGCCGTGATTGCCGCGGGCATCATTCCGGCAGGGTTGGAGATGATGGACAAGCCCATGACGGCCGCCGTGGAGGATTTCGTTCACGCGGGCTACGACCTCAACGCCGAGGCCATCCTGCTGTGCGAGGCCGACGGCACGCCCGAGGAGGTGGCCGAGGAAATCGACCGCATGCTGGAGGTGCTTTCAGGCTGCGGTGCCACGCGCCTGGAAGTGAGCAAGGACGAGGCCCAGCGCCTGAAGTTCTGGAGCGGCCGCAAGAACGCCTTCCCCGCCAGCGGCCGCATCAGCCCAGACTACATGTGCATGGACTCCACCATCCCGCGCAAGCGGCTGGCCGACATCCTGGTGGCCATTGCGCAGATGGAGAAGACCTACGACCTGCGCTGCCTGAATGTGTTCCATGCCGGTGACGGCAACCTGCATCCCCTTATCCTGTTCGATGCGAACGACCCCGATCAGCTGCACCGCTGCGAGCTCTTCGGTGCCGACATTCTGGAAACGAGCGTGCGCATGGGCGGCACCGTGACCGGTGAGCACGGCGTGGGTGTGGAAAAGCTCGGCAGCATGTGCGTGCAGTTCTCGCCCGAAGAGCGCGAGCAGATGTTCAGCGTGAAGCGGGCCTTCGATGGGGCCGGCCTGCTCAACCCGGGCAAGGTGATCCCCACCCTCACGCGCTGCGCCGAGGGCGGCAAGATGCACGTGAAGAAAGGGCTGCTGCCCTTCCCGGAACTGGAGCGCTTCTGATGGAGGGCGTGGTCGAAGGCGCAACGCCCGCCGTGCGCGATGCCGCGCTGGATGAATTGGTGGACCGCGTGCGTGCGGCGATGGCCGATGGGCATGTCGCCGATGATGAGGGTGCTGGCCTTTGCATTCGCGGCTCGGGCAGCAAGGACTTCCTGGGCGGGCCCATCCAGGGTGAACTGCTGAGCACCACCGCACTGCGGGGCATCAGCAGTTATGAGCCCAGCGAACTGGTGATCACCGCGCGCGCAGGTACCCCCGTGGCCGAGATTGAAGCGGTGCTGGCAGAGAAAGGCCAGTGCCTGGCCTTTGAGCCGCCGCGTTACGAGGCGGGTGGCACGGTGGGCGGCATGGTGGCCGCGGGCCTGGCCGGTCCTTCGCGCGCGGCCGTGGGCGGCGTGCGGGACTTCATGCTGGGGGCCACGCTGCTCAATGGTCGCGCCGAGGTCTTGTCCTTTGGCGGGCAAGTCATGAAGAACGTGGCCGGCTACGACGTGTCGCGTCTGTTGGCCGGCTCCATGGGGGTGCTGGGCCTCATCCTGGAGGTGTCGCTCAAGGTGCTGCCGGTGACCCCGGCCACCGCCACCCTGCGCTTTGATTGCGACGAGCGCAGCGCCCTGGCCAAGCTCAACGAGTGGGGCGGTCAGCCTCTGCCCATCCACGCCAGCGCGTGGTGGGATGGCGTGCTGGTGGTGCGCCTGTCCGGTGCGCGCGCTGCGGTCGAATCAGCCCAGCGCCGACTGGGCGGTGAGGTGATTCCGCCCGACATGGCCGCTGACTTCTGGTCCGGCCTGCGAGACCAACGCGACGAGTTCTTCACCGAAGCCCTGGGTGCGGTGCAGCGGGCAGGCCACCTGTGGCGCGTGGCCGTGCCGCAAACCGCAGCACCGCTGGGCATCAAGGGACTGGGCAGCGGCACGCTCATCGAGTGGGGCGGTGCGCAGCGTTGGGTGGTGACGGCCGAAGGCGACACCGCCACCGAGCAGGCCCTGATCAAGGCCGCGCGGCAGGCCGGTGGCCACGCGCAGATCTTGCGCGGCCCGCGATCGGGCACCACACTGGAACTGGACCCCGTGCTGCTGCGCATCCACCGCCAG
>JAIYCN010000028.1 GCA_027487995.1 Rubrivivax sp.
ACCGCAGACGCGTTTCTCGCCATCGCCCTCCCTTTGGTTATGCCAGCGGAAGGGTCCAGCCGGGACCCGCGATCTCTTCTGCCTCAGTTCCACGTTATGAATCCAGTCCACCGCTCCACTCGCTCCTCCCCGCGCCCGCCGGTCGCCCTCCTGGCCGCGTGCGCCTTCGCCCTCGCGGCCCCCGCGTTCGCCGCGGCCGCGGCCGCAGCCGATCCCGGGCCGGGCTTCAGCGCGCGCCATATGGACCCGTCGGTCGCGCCGGGTGCCGACTTCGCACGGTTCGCCGCGGGCGGCTGGTACACCCGCACCACGATCCCGGCCGACAAGTCGCGCTGGGGCGGCTTCGACGAGCTCGCCGAACGCAACTGGGGCCACGTGCGCGCCCTCGTGGAGGCGGCCGCGGCCAATCCCGGCGCCGCCGGCTCCAACACCCAGAAGGTCGGTGACCTCTTCGCGTCCGCGTTGGACGTGGCCACGATCAACGCCCGCGGCCTGCAGCCCATCGAGCCGACGCTCGCCCGGATCGCCGCGGTGACGACGCGCGAGGAACTCGCCGCCATCTGCGCCGAGATGCACCTTGAGCTGGGTAATCCCCTGCTCGGGATGGCTTTCTATGCCGATCAGAAGAAGAGCGACACCTACGCCTTCTACCTGGGCCAGGGCGGGCTCAGCCTGCCGTCGAAGGACTATTACTTCTCGGAGAAGTTCGCCCGCGAACGCTGGGAGTTCCTCGGCCACGTCGCCCGCATGCTCGAGCTGGCCGGGGAGAAGCGGGAGACGGCCTACCGGCAGGCGGAAGTCGTCCTCAGCTTGGAAAAGGCGATGGCGGAGAACGCCAAGCCGCCCGTCGAGCTCCGCGACCGGCTCGCCAACTACCACAAGATGACCCTCGCCGACGCCGTGGCCGCCTACCCGGGCCTGCCGCTGCGCCGCCTGATCGACGGCCTCGGCGTGCCCGCCCGCGTGACCGACTTGATCGTCGGCCAGCCGAAGTTTCTCGAGGGCCTCGGGCGGCTCCTGCAGGAGCGGCCGCTGGACGAATGGAAGACGTACGTTCGCTGGCATCTCCTCAGCGCGTCGGCGCCCTACCTGAAGGAGACCCTCGATGAGGAGCGCTTCCGCTTCCAGGGCACGGTGCTGAACGGCACCCCGCAGCAGGAACCGCGCTGGCAGCGCGCGGCCCGCCGCGTCGACGGCCTGATCGGCGACGCCCTCGGCCAGCTCTACGTCGCCCGGCACTTCCCGCCTGAATCGAAGGCCCGGATGCTGGAGATGATCGGCAACATCCAGGCCGTCATGCGCGACCGCCTCACCCAGCTCGATTGGATGTCGGAGGAGACGCGCCGGAAGGCCCTCGCGAAGTTCGACCGGTTCGAGGCGATGATCGGCTACACGGACAAGTGGCGGGATTACTCCGGGGTCGAGATCCGCCGCGACGACTACTATGGCAACGTGGTTCGCGCCGCCCGCGCCGAATCCCGCCGCCGGATCGACCGCACCGGCACGAAGGTCGACAAGCGCGAGTGGGGCATGACCCCCTCGACGGTGAACGCCTACTACTCGCCCGTCACCAACCAGATCGTCTTCCCCGCGGGCATCCTGCAGCCCCCGTTCTTCGATCCGGCGATGGACGACGCCGTGAACTACGGCGCGATCGGCGGCGTGATCGGCCACGAGATCACCCACGGCTACGACGACCAGGGCCGCCGGTCCGACGCCGACGGCAACCTCGTGGACTGGTGGACGCCGGAGGACAACGCCAAGTTCCGCGAGCGGGCGCAACGCGTGGTGGAGCAGTTCAACGGCTACCAGGCGCTGCCCGGGCTGGCGATCAACGGCCAACTCGCCCTGGCGGAGAACATCGCCGACCTCGGTGGCGTCTCCATCGCGTTCGAGGCGCTGCAGCGTTCGCTCAAGGGCAAGCCGGCGCCGGCGAAGATCGATGGCTTCACCGCGGAGCAGCGCTTCTTCCTCTCCTGGGCGCAGCAGTGGCGCACCGCCTACCGCGACGATGCGATGCGGCTGCAGGTGGCGCGGGGCCCGCACGCGCCCGGCAACTTCCGCGCGATCGGACCGCTGGTGAATTTCCAGCCGTTCTACGACGCCTTCGGGATCAAGGAGGGTGACAAGCTCTGGAAGGCACCCGCCGACCGCGCCAAGATCTGGTGACCGTGGCCGCGACGGACGCCCCGCCCCGCCGGACCGGCGCCTCCCGCTGGATTTTCCTGATCCTCGCGGCGCTGGCGCCGGCCCAGGCGCAGGTCGTCATCGATGCCGACTATCCGGGAGGCAACGTCCGGCTGGAGCGGATCGACGGCGACCTGGTGCACGTCGCCCAGGAGCTGCGCGATACGCAGGGCTGGTGGTTTTACTGGAACTTCCGGGTGCGCGGCGCAGGCGCGCGGACGTTGACGTTCCAGTTCAACGGACGCTCCCCGATCGGGGTCCACGGACCCGCCGTCAGCACGGACGGGGGCGGAAGCTGGTCGTGGTTGGGTGCCGCGGCGGTCCGAGGATCGTCGTTCTCCTACGCTTTCCCAGAGGGCGCGAGCGACGTCCGGTTCTGCTTTGCGATCCCCTACCAGGCAGCGGACCTGCAGGCGTTCGTCCGGGCGCACGCCGGCAACGCGCACCTGAGGGTCGAGGACCACGCCGTCACGAGCAAAGGCCGCCGGACCGAGCGGCTGCGGGTCGGCCGGCTGGACGGCGAGGCCCGGCACCGCGTCGTGCTGACGGCCCGCCATCACGCGTGTGAGTCGATCGCCAGCTATAGCCTGGAGGGCCTCCTCGGCGCCGCGCTGGCCGAGACCGAGGACGGTCGCTGGCTCCGTCGGGAGGTCGAGATCCTGGCGGTGCCGTTGATGGAC
>JAIYCN010000015.1 GCA_027487995.1 Rubrivivax sp.
CCGCTGGGCGGCGCGGCCTTCAACAACGAATTCGGCCGGCCGAACCTGGGCGGCTATTTCCGGGTGTTTGAGCAAACCGTGGACGGTGTTCGCCGCGGGTACCACAAGCCCATCATGATCGCCGGAGGCGTGGGCACCATCCGCAGTGACCTCACCACCAAGATCGTGTTCCCCGCGGGCACGCTGCTTGTGCACTTGGGCGGTCCGGGCATGCGCATCGGCATGGGCGGTGGCGCCGCGTCCTCCATGGCTGCGGGCACCAACACGGCTTCGCTCGATTTCGATTCCGTGCAACGCGGCAACCCCGAGATCCAACGCCGTGCCCAGGAGGTGATCAACCAGTGCTGGGCAATGGGTGCGGACAACCCCATCCTGGCCATCCACGATGTGGGTGCTGGTGGCATCAGCAACGCCTTCCCCGAACTGGTGGACGGTGCCGGTCGCGGTGCGCGCTTTGATCTTCGCAAGGTCCCCCTGGAAGAGTCCGGCCTGGCGCCCAAGGAAATCTGGTGCAACGAAAGCCAGGAGCGCTACGTGATGGCGCTGGACCCGGCGCGTTACGACACCTTCAAGGCCTTCTGCGAGCGCGAGCGCTGCCCTCATGGCGTGGTGGGTGTGGCCACCGAGGAAGCACAACTGGTGCTGGAAGACGGCCCGGGCGGCGCGCGGCCCATCGACATGCCGATGGAGGTGCTGCTGGGCAAGCCACCCAAGATGCACCGGGATGTGCAGCGAGTGCTGCACAAGGGTGACCCGCTGGACCTGACCGGCGTGAAGCTCGAGGATGTGGCACTGGCGGTGCTGCGCCATCCCACGGTGGCCAGCAAGCGTTTCCTCATCACCATCGGCGACCGCACCGTGGGTGGTCTCTCGCACCGCGACCAGATGGTGGGCCCCTGGCAAGTGCCGGTGGCCGACTGTGCGGTCACGTTGGCGGATTACGCGGGTTTCACAGGCGAGGCCATGAGCATGGGCGAGCGCACGCCGCTGGCCTCGGTTGACGCCCCCGCCTCGGGCCGCATGGCCGTGGCCGAGGCGCTGACGAATCTGTTGGCCGCACCCGTGGAACTTTCGCGCGTGAAGCTCAGTTGCAACTGGATGGCCGCCTGCGGAGAACCGGGGGAGGACGCCGCGCTGTACGACACCGTGAAGGCGGTGGGTCTGGAGCTGTGTCCTGCCTTGGGCATTGGCGTGCCGGTGGGCAAGGATTCCTTGTCCATGCGCACCCGTTGGCAGGACGAGCAGGGAACCGCACGACAAGTGGTGGCCCCGGTCAGCCTGATCGTCTCGGCCTTCGCCAGCGTGCCGGATGTGCGGGGCACGCTCACGCCACAGCTTCGCACCGACGCGGGCGACACCACCCTCATCCTCGTGGACCTTGGCCGTGGCCAGAACCGCATGGGTGGCTCCATCCTGTCGCAGGTGCAGGGCTCCTTCGGTACGGCCGTTCCCGATCTCGACGATGCACAGGCGCTGAAGTCACTGTTCGCCGCCATCAATGAGCTGCGCGCCAAGGACATGCTGCTGGCCTATCACGACCGCAGCGACGGTGGTCTTTGGGCCGCGGTGTGTGAGATGGCATTTGCCGGCCACACCGGCGTCAGCCTCAATGTCGACATCCTGGTGACCGAAGGGGACGGCATCGGCGACAGCCGAGCCGAGTATGGCGACTCCAAGAACTGGGCCACCCAAGTCTCCGAGCGCCGCAACGAGCTCACGCTCAAGGCGCTCTTCAACGAGGAGTTGGGCGTGGTGCTCCAGGTGCGCACCGATCAGCGCAACGAGGTCATCCAGTGCCTGCGCGCACACGGCCTGTCGCGCCACAGCCATTTCATCGGCAAGCCCAACGACCGCGGCGTGGTGGAAGTCTGGCGCGACACGAAGGCCGTGTTCAGCCCCTCGCTGCAGAGCCTGCAGCAGGCCTGGGACGAGGTGAGCTGGCGCATCGCCCGCGACCGCGACAACCCCGTATGCGCGGACGCCGAGCATGCGGCCGTGGGCGATGCGGCTGACACCGGCTTGCATCTGGCACTGAGCTTCGATCCAGCCGAAAACGTCGCCGCGCCGTTCCTCAATCTTGCCCGCCCCAAGGTGGCCGTCCTGCGCGAGCAGGGTGTCAACAGTCATGTGGAAATGGCCTACGTCATGGCGCAGGCGGGGTTCGAAGCCCACGATGTGCACATGACCGACCTGCAGTCCGGCCGTGCTCAGCTTGCCGACTACCAGGGCTTCGTGGCCTGCGGCGGCTTCAGCTATGGCGACACCCTGGGTGCCGGCGAAGGCTGGGCGCGCTCCATCCGCTTCAATCCCGCCATGAAGGCCGCCTTCGAGGCCTTCTTCGCCCGCCGCGACACCTTCGCCTTGGGCGTGTGCAACGGCTGCCAGATGATGGCGGCGCTTGCCCCGATGATTCCGGGCGCCGAGCATTGGCCGCGCTTCACCCGCAACCGCAGTGAACAGTTTGAAGCCCGCCTGGCGTTGGTGGAGGTTCTTGAAAGCCCCAGCCTGTTCTTCCAGGGCATGGCCGGCAGCCGGCTCCCAATCGCCGTGGCCCACGGTGAAGGCTTTGCCGACTTCAACCAACGCGGCGACGCCGCCAAGGTGCACCGGGCCATGCGCTATGTGGACAGCAGCGGTCAGCCCACCGAGCGCTATCCCTTCAATCCCAACGGCAGCCCCGATGGCCTAACCTCCGTGACCACGGCGGACGGCCGCTTCACGGTGCTGATGCCGCACCCCGAGCGTGTCTTCCGCAACGTGCAGATGAGCTTCAGCGGTGGTGATGTGAGTGCCGCCAGCCCCTGGCGGCGAATGTTTGCCAACGCGCGCCGTTGGGTGGGCTGAACGGTTGATGATTCGAGATTGACGCATGCTGTTTCTTCTCTCGCCTGCCAAATCCCTGGACTACGAATCGCCCTTGCCCGCCGGGTTGGGCCGCAAGGCCACGGAACCCGTGTTCACGGATCGCGCCGCCGAGCTGATCCAGGAACTGCGGCCACTGAGCGCCGGGAAGATCGCGGCGCTGATGGACCTGTCGGACAACCTGGCCAATTTGAATGCCGCACGTTACGCAGCCTGGTCGCCCAAGGCCTCGGCAGCCAACAGTCGCCCGGCCGTGCTGGCCTTCAACGGTGATGTGTACGACGGCTTGCAGGCAAGCAGCCTCACGGCAGAAGACCTCGCCTGGGCGCAGGACCATGTCGTGATCCTCTCGGGCCTGTACGGGGCGCTGCGCCCGATGGACAAGCTGCAGCCCTACCGTCTGGAAATGGGCACCAAGCTGCCCAATCCACGCGGCAAGGACCTCTATGCCTATTGGGGCAACACCGTGGCCGAGCACCTCCACCAGCGGCTTTCCGAGCAGCAGCGGCGCAAGGCCGGTGATGCTTCAGAAGAGGTGATCGTCAACCTGGCATCCCAGGAGTATTTCAAGGTGGCGGCCAGGCCCACGCTGCAGGCGCGCGTCGTGGAATGCGTCTTCGAGGATTACAAGGGCGGCGACTACAAGATCATCAGCTTCTTCGCCAAGCGCGCCCGCGGGCTGATGGCCCGCCACGCCATCACGCAGCGCGTGAACACCGTCGAGGGTCTGAAGTCCTTCGAGCTCGATGGTTATGCCTACGGGCCCAAGGTGTCTGAACCAGACCGTTTGGTCTTCCGCCGCAAGCAGGCCTAGAGAGATGGCCCAGGTCATCACCGATTCGCTTCGGCGCTGGATTGTTGAGCAGGCCCAGGCGGGGTGCACGCCTGAGTCGGTGTTGCAGGCCATGAAGCAAAGCGGCTGGGACGAGCCCACTGCCATGGCCGCCATGGAAGAGACCTTGCGGTCGGTGGTCGAGGCGCCGCGCCCGGTCCCGCGTGTCGAGGTGCAGGAAGGTTCGACGGCCGACGCGGGCGACCGGCGCGTGAAGATCCTGGCCGTGATGCAGAGGCCCACGGTGGTGGTGCTTGGTGGACTGCTCTCCGATGAAGAGTGCGACGAACTGGTGGGCAGTGCGCGGCCCCGCATGGGTCGTTCGGAGACCGTGCGGCTGGGCGACGGCCAAAGCGAGGTCAACGCCGCGCGCACCAGCAACGGCATGTTCTTCGAGCGGGGCGAAACCGCGCTCATCCGCCGAATTGAGCAGCGCATGGCCACACTGTTGCAGTGGCCGGTGGACCACGGCGAAGGACTGCAGGTGCTGCACTACCGCCCGGGCGCGGAGTACAAGCCCCACCATGACTACTTCGACCCCGCCGCCCCCGGCACCGCAGCCGTGCTCAAGCGAGGTGGGCAACGCGTAGGCACGCTCGTGGTCTACCTCAACACGCCCGAAGGCGGTGGCGCCACCACCTTCCCAGACGTTGGGCTGGAAGTGGCCCCCATCAAGGGCAACGCAGTTTTCTTCAGCTACGACCGGCCGCATCCGGTGACGCTGACGCTGCACGCCGGTGCCCCGGTGACCGCGGGTGACAAATGGGTGGCCACCAAATGGCTGCGCGAGGGAATCTTCACATGACACAGGGCAATCCCACCGGGCCACTGGCGGGCATCACCGTGCTGGACCTCACCCAGCTGCTGCCAGGCCCTTTGGCCACCCGGCATCTGATGGAGTGGGGCGCCCACGTGGTGAAGGTGGAACCGCCGGGCGCCGGTGACGGCACGCGGGTGATGTACCTCAGCGATAAAG
The DNA here is from genome assembly GCA_027487995.1 of Rubrivivax sp. Taxonomy (GTDB): domain Bacteria; phylum Pseudomonadota; class Gammaproteobacteria; order Burkholderiales; family Burkholderiaceae_C; genus RFTU01. The sequence continues at coordinate 4,671 of JAIYCN010000015.1, forward strand.
ACCGCGCCCTCGCACGGCCCAGTGGGTTCTTCCGCGACCTCAACGATGGCAAGGAAGAAATTCGTCTGGACCTTCGCAGCGAAGACGGGCGTGCGGCCCTGCTGGCCCGTGTGCGTACCGCCGATGTGCTGATCGAAGGGTTCCGTCCTGGCGTGATGAACCGGCTGGGCCTGGGCTGGGATGTGCTGCAGGCCGTGAACCCGCGTCTGGTGATGGCGGCCATCACCGGCTATGGCCAAAGCGGCCCCTACTCATTGAAGGCGGGGCATGACATCAACTACATCGCCTTGGCCGGTGTGCTTGACCAGATCGGCATGCCCGAAGGCGAAGACCCGGCCGTGCCCAACTTTCAGATTGCCGATCTGCTCGGTGGCACGCTGGCGGCCGTTTCTGGCTTGCTGGCCGCCTTGGTTGGCGCGCAGCGCAGCGGGCAAGGGCGCTTCGTGGACATTTCCATGACACACGAAGTGTGGCGCCACGCGGTCATTGCCCGCGCGGAGGCCCAGAGCCTGGGCCTGGTGCCGGCGCGTGGAAGCAGCCTGCTCAATGGCGGTGCGGCCTGCTACGGCGTGTACCGCTGTTCAGACGGTCGCCATTTGGCCGTGGGCGCCCTGGAGCCCAAGTTCTGGCAAGCGTGGTGCGAGGCCATCGGTCAGCCCGAATGGGCGGCCCGCCACTGGAGCCAAGGCGAACAACCGGGCTCTCCACAGGCCGCGCAGACCCGCCGGATGATGGCGGACCTGCTGCGGCAGCGGCCCATGGCCGAATGGGCCCTTATCGCGGACCCGGCCGACTGTTGCGTGACCCCGGTGCTCCACCTGAACGAGGTCCCCGGCCATCCCTGGATGCAGGGCGGCCAGTAGCATTCCCGCCACCGGCTCCGCTGCCAGCCTGCTGACCACGCGGTGCACCGGCGCCATGCGCTCCGCCGCCGCTGTTGCGGGGTGCGCCTTGCCCACCACCGCCACCGCCGGGGTGACCACCGCGTCCAGGCGGCCGCGGGCCGCGGCCTTGACCACCACCACCGCCACCACCGCGGCGGGTGCCACCCACGCCAATGGTCATGCGGCCCAGCACGATCGGCTCGGCCTTTTCGTCGGCCGGCGGCTCGAAGCCGGGCATGTTGGCGCGGGGAATCTCGCGCTTGATGAGCTTCTCGATGTCCCGCAGGAAGATTTCCTCGTCGCGGCACACCAGGCTCAGCGCCTCGCCCTGCGCGCCGGCGCGGCCGGTGCGTCCGATGCGGTGCACGTAGTCTTCCGGTACGTTGGGCAGTTCGAAGTTCACCACGTGCGGCAGCTGGTCGATGTCGATGCCACGCGCGGCAATGTCGGTGGCCACCAGCACCGGCAGGGTGCCGGCCTTGAACTCGCTCAGCGCCTTGGTGCGGGCGCCCTGGCTCTTGTTGCCATGGATCGCCATGGCCGGAATGCCTTCCTTGGTAAGGTACTCGGCCAGGCGGTTGGCGCCATGCTTCATGCGCGTGAACACCAGCACCTGATGCCAGTCACCCTCGCGGATCAACTGCGCCAGCAGTTCCTTCTTGCGCTCGCGGCCCGTCATGATCACACGCTGCGCGATCGTCTCGGCCGTCGCGTTGCGGCGTGCCACTTCAATCAGCGAAGGCTGGTTCAGCAGCCGGTCGGCCAGGGCCTTGATGTCATCGCTGAAGGTGGCCGAGAACAGCAGGCTTTGCTTCTTTGCCGGCACGATGGCCAACACCTTCTTGATGTCATGGATGAAGCCCATGTCGAGCATGCGGTCGGCTTCGTCCAGCACGAACACCTGCACATGCGACAGGTCCAACGTTCCCTGCTGATGATGGTCGAGCAATCGGCCCGGCGTGGCCACCAGGATGTCCACGCCCTTGCGGAGGCGGTCGATCTGCGGCCCCATCCCCACGCCGCCGAACATCACCATCGAAGTCAGCGGAAGGTACTTGCCATAGGTGCGCACACTTTCCTCCACCTGCGCCGCCAGTTCTCGGGTGGGGGTGAGGATCAGCGCACGGATGGCCACGCGGCCTCGTGCATCCCGAACCGGCTTTTCGGCGGCCAGGCGGTGCAGCAGGGGCAGGGTGAAGCCGGCGGTCTTGCCGGTGCCGGTCTGGGCGCCGGCCATGAGGTCGCCGCCCTTGAGCACGGCGGGAATGGCTTGCGCCTGAATGGGGGTCGGGTTCTCGTAACCCTCTTCGCGCACGGCGCGCAGGATGGGCTCGGCCAGGCCGAGGTCAGTGAAGTTCATTTGCGGTTTGAAGCCCGTGGAGGGCTGTGGTCCTGCCAACCGCCGCTCCGGGAGGAGGGCACCAGTCATGGCTGGGACATTGATGTGGGGCCGCGTTGGGCCGCCTTTGCGTGGACTGGAGCGCCGCGCAGACCTCGTCAGTGTAGCCCAAGACCCCGTTTGCTCAGACGGCGCGCGCCAGACGCACCATCGTCGCGCCCGGCGTGGCGTGCGCCAGGGACGGCATCACCAGCACACAACGGTCATAGGGCGTGCTCACCGGAGCCGCACCGTCATGGCCAATCACGGTGCCGCCGGTTTCGATCATCTGGCCGGTGGTGTAGTCCTGCGTGAAGCTCGGCGCGATACCGTTTTGCACCGTCACCGCATGCGTGACCTGCAAGCGCTGCGGTGCCTGAGCGGCATTGGGTTGGCGCCAATGCGTGGGCAGATCGCTGGCCTGGACGCAGCCGCTGGCCACCAGATTGCGGTGCATCACATCCAGCGCCACGGTGCGCGAGGACGCCGCACCGTGCCAACCGCATTCCACCAACAGCGCCACGGCTTGCGACTCTTCCGCCCGGCCAAAGCGGCCGTGGTCGCGCATGCGCGTGCCCGCTGCGTGTCCCGCGTCGGCCACCAGGATGCCCGGCGCGCCCCAAGAGGCGGCGTGCGTCGCGTGGTGTTCCATCAAGCCCGTCAAGCCCAGCGGGGGGCCCTCAGCGTGCATGGAGTGCAGGTCCAGCAGCCAGTCGGCGCGCTCCACCACCGGCGCCAAAGCCAAGACCCGTTGTTGCTCGGTGTTCAGGGCCTGGGCCGTCTGACGCCACTGCATGGTGCCCCACAGGCGGTTGAAGTCCTGGTCCACGAACCGCGACCGGTCGGTGTCCGTCGGGTCGAAGCGATCGAAGGCCGCCAGGTTGCAGAAGGCCAGTGTCAGGGCGCCGCACCGCGGACGAACGCCGGCCTGCAGCGCTTCCAGCACCGCCCAGGCGCCGCACAGTTCATTGCCATGCACCAGCGCCGTCACCAGCACCTCGCGTCCTGCCACGCCGGAATCGAAGCGCCATACGCCCTCCACACCCGTATTGCCGGCGCGCCAGGCCCCCAGGTCAGGGCGGCTCAGTTCAAAGGGTTGCGCCGTCATGCCGCTGCTCATTCCTCAATCTTGGCGAACTCCACGATGCGCCGGTACTTCTCAATTTCGGCGGCGTGGAAGCTGGCAAACGAAATCCCGGTCGGCGCCATCGTCGCGCCCGACTCCTCCAGGCGCCGGCGCACATCCGCCACCCGCAGGGCATCACCCAAGGCCTTCTGTAGCCGCTGCATCACGGGTGCCGGCAGGCCCGCCGGTCCGAAAAGGCCGAACCAGCTGCTGATGTCCACGGCCTTGAGCGCCGGGTGTTCGGCCAAGGCCGGAATCTCAGGCGTGAGCCCCGCACGGCGCGCCTGAGTGGTGCCAATCGGGATCATCTTGCCGCTGCGGATGTGGGGCAGGGCACTGGACAGCACAAACACGCCGAAGTCGAGTTGACCACTCAGCAGATCGGTGGTCAGCGGCGCCACGCCGCGATAGGGGATGTGGACCATGAAGAGGCCGGCCGCCTCCTTGGTCATCTCACCGGCCAGGTGCAGGGCGGTGCCCACACCGGAAGATCCGTAGCTGAACTTGCCGGGGTTGCGCTTGACCCGGTTGATGAAGTCCGCCGTGTTGCGGGGGGCATCCTTGTTGCCCGCTGACGCCACCAGCACCATGGGCTGCGAGGCGATCAGTCCGATGCCGGTCAGATCGCGCAAGGGGTTGAGTCGCAACTTGCGGTTCACCAGCGATGCAATCGCCGTCTCGTTGTTCGCGCCCAGCAGCAGCGTGTACCCATCGGGGGACGCCTGCACCACCTTTTGCGCGCCCAGCACGCCACCGGCGCCACCGATGTTCTCAATCACCACCTGCACGCCCAGTTGCTTGGCCAATTCGGCGCCCACCACGCGGCCCGTCAGGTCGGTGCTGCCCCCCGGCGGGTAACCCACCACCAGATTGATGGGGCGGTTGGGGAACTCGCCTGACTGCGCCCGGGAAAGGCCGGGTGCGAAAAGCCCGCCCGCCAGTGCCGCCGCACCCGAGGCTGCGGCCACCAAAACCCGTCGGCGCTGGGGTTGCCCTGGCTTCAAAGCGGTGCGCGCGTCATCAGTTGTTTCATCAGACCGGAAAGGTGTCATGGGCCACTCTGAAGGGATGCTCGGGGATAATCGGGGATTGTGCCGTTGCGCACTCCTCACAACCGATTGCCCTATCCCCATGGCCCAGTACGTCTTTACGATGAACCGCGTCACCAAAACGGTGCCGCCCAAGCGTCAGATCCTCAAGGAGGTCTCGCTGTCCTTCTTCCCCGGCGCCAAGATTGGTGTCCTGGGCTTGAACGGCGCGGGGAAGTCCACGCTGCTCAAGATCATGGCGGGCATCGACAAGGAGATCGAAGGCGAAGCCGTGGCCATGCCCGGCATCAAGATCGGCTACCTGCCTCAAGAGCCCTTGGTCAACCCCGACCAGACCGTGCGCGAAGCGGTGGAAGAGGGCATCGGCGGCGTGTTGGCCGCCAAGAAGCGGCTCGATGAGGTGTATGCCGCCTATGCAGAGCCCGACGCCGACTTCGACAAATTGGCCAGCGAGCAGGCTGAACTCGAGGCCATCATCGCCGCCGCGGGCAGCGAGAACACCGACCTGCAACTTGAACTGGCCGCAGACGCGCTGCGCCTTCCGCCCTGGGAAGCCACCATCGGCAATCTCTCTGGCGGCGAGAAGCGCCGCGTGGCCTTGTGCCGCCTGCTGCTGAGCAAGCCCGACATGCTGCTGCTGGACGAACCCACCAACCACCTGGACGCCGAGAGCGTGGAGTGGCTGGAGCAGTTCCTGCAGCGTTTCCCCGGCACCGTGGTGGCCATCACCCACGACCGCTACTTCCTGGACAACGCCGCCGAGTGGATTCTGGAACTCGACCGCGGCCACGGCATTCCCTGGAAGGGCAACTACTCCGACTGGCTGGACCAGAAGGAAGCCCGCCTGGAGGCCGAGCAGAAGAGCGAGGACGCACGCCGCAAGGCCATGAAGCAGGAACTGGAGTGGGTGCGCAAGAACGCCAAGGGCCGTCAGGCCAAGAGCAAGGCGCGTCTGGCCCGCTTCGAGGAACTGAGCGACTACGAATACCAGAAGCGCAACGAGAC
>JAIYCN010000089.1 GCA_027487995.1 Rubrivivax sp.
AGAAGTCGGAATCAGACGTGCGCGTGGCGACGAAATCGGCGTAGCCGGTGATGGACTTCAGCGTGGCGCCCTTGACCTGATAGGTCAGGTCCAGGCTCATGTTGCGGTCGCTGAGGTCCAGGAATGTGCGGTAGTCGTTGTCGACCACGTAGGCGTTGCCGGCCTTGTAGATGGGAATGCCGAGGTCGACGCCCGTGCCCACGGCATTCGCCCCGGTGCCGGCGGCAGCCCCCTGCGTGCGTGTGCAGTCGTTCACCGCGTCACGGTTGCCCCCACGAGGGTTGATGATGGTGAGCGTGGCGTTGAACAACTGCTGGCAGGAAGGCGTGTGCAAGTAGGTGCCGGCCATCTTGTAACCGAAGGCCGAGCCGCCATTGCCGCCCTGGGTGGTGGCGTCCATGCGCAGCACAGCCTCAAGGTCACGCGTGGGCTTGAACAGCAGGCTGCCGCGCAGGTAGCGCATGTCCTGGTCGAACATGCCGGCCGAGGGCGCGAAGTCGTTCTTTACCCATGCGTCCGATCGGTCGACCACGCCCACCAGGCGCAGGGCAGCGGTGTCACCCAGCGGAAGATTCTGGATGAATTCCCCGCGCTTCTTGCCATAGTTGCCCAGCAGCATGCTGGCCGTGGTTTCCGTGGACTTGAGTTCGGGTGCGTTGGTGGTGATGGCTACCGTGCCGCCAAAGGTATTGCGGCCGAACAGCGTGCCTTGCGGGCCACGCATCACTTCCACACGCGATGCATCCACAAAGCCCATCATGGCCTGCTGGGCACGCGACTTGTAGACACCGTCGACGAAGTAACCAATGGTGGTGTCGGCGTTGACCGCCACGTTTTCCGTGCGCACGCCTCGCATGGCGGGCCGCGCGTCAGCCCCCGAGCGCCCGAATGTGAAACCGGGAATCACGGTGTCGAGTTGGGAGACGTCAGTGAGGTTGCGCTCTACAAGCGTCTGGTTGGTCAGGCCCGTCACGGAGACGCTGACCTTCTGCTGGTCTTCCAGACGCCGGTTGGCGGATACGGAGACGGACTGGATCTCCCCGCTGTCTGCGCTGCGCGCGGCGGGTTGCGACTGCGCATGCGCGGGCAGTGTGAATGCACCGGCCCATGAGCCGACGGCCAAGGCCACCATGGCGGTCAGCGGATTGCGGCGGAACTGTTTCATCTTCGTGTCTCCAGTCAGGTTGAAGGGACGCCCAATTTGGGTCGGCAGACGGTGATTCAAGTCAAGTTTCGGGTGGTGATGACGGTGATGCAAGCGTATGCAATCCGTATGCAAGTCCTCTAGGAAAAGTACCTATCCTTTATGCAGCAATCTTGCGACGGAGGGGCTCAGTAGCTCAGGCCGGCGCGGTCCTGCTGCGCCGCCTGGCGGAAGGCCCGCGTGATCAGCGACGTGGTCACGGTGGCGAAATAGCGCCCTCCCCACCCGGCGTATCGCGCTTCTTCCTCCGGGGTGAGGGCCAGCACGCCCGCGCACTTGCCCTGCGCCGAGACCGCGCGAAGCGTGTGCTCGATGGCGCGCTGCACGGGCTGCTCCGTCCAACGGTTTTCATGGCCCATGGAATGCGCCAGGTCATTCGGCCCCACGAACACCGCATCAACGCCAGGGACTGCGGCAATCTCGCCGGCCTGTTGCACCGCGCCAGGGGTTTCCACCATCGCCACCAGGATGATGGACTCGTTGCTGAGTGCCGTGTGCGCGGGCCCTCCGAATGCGCCGTAGGCCGCCGCACGGGAGCTGAAGGCACTGCCCCTGCTGCCACCGGCGCCACCGGGCAGCGGATAGCGCACTTTTTCCACCAACCGCCTGGCGTGCTCGGCCGACTCGACCATGGGCACTTGAACGCCGCTGGCGCCCATGTCCAGAACGCGGGGAATGTCATGCTCCAGGCAGCGGACCAATGCGGGGATGCCGCTTGCACGGGCGGCACGCAAGAGGTGCTCGGTCATCAGGAAGTCGGAACTGCCATGCTCGTTGTCGATGATGACCAGGTCGAAACCCGCATAGGCGCACATCTCCACGATGGCCGGGCTGGGAAGGCCGTTGAAGATGCCCCGCAGCCGGCGACCGGACCGAAATCGGGCGGCCAGTTCGACGTCCAGGGGATGGTGTGGATGCAGGGGATGAGCGCTGGGTGATGGATGCATGGCGAAGTCTCTCGGGCAAGGAGGTGTTGGATCAACGCTGGGCTCGTTCGACGAAGCGCTTGAGGCCCACGCAGCCGTCTGCATCCAAGGCCCAACCGGCATCGGCTGCGGCTGAGACCACCAAGGGGTCCCATTCGATCCGCTTGCGGTGGTCCCCGGCGGTCATCAACAGCACCCGCGCCTCCGTTGCGCCGTTGTTGCGCAGGGTTCTCCACAGACCGGGCGGCATCGCGAAGGTGTCCCACCCTGCATCGGACCCCGACAAGGTGTATCGGGCATGACCATCTTCAGCCTCGATCTCCAGGTCCAGTCGCCCACCGTAGGCGATGAGCACCTGCTTCTCGGCCAGACGGTGGCGTGAGACGCAGCCCTGCGGTGGCACGCGCAGCCATTCCAGGCTCACGCCGTGCGCCTTGGACACCGGCGCCAGCGCATCGCGGTCTTCGTTGATGCCCAAGCCAATCACGGGCGCGAGTTCGGCACCGCAACCGGGCAGGGCTGAATCCAGCAGGCTGTGGCGGCCGAAGACCAGATCCTTCGCCATAACGACGCGGCGGCGCATGTCGTCCAGCGACCAGTGACGCAGGGCTGCGATCTCCTGCGCCGTCATGGGCTGCAAGGGACGTTCCCCGGCTTGCAGCGCGTCACCCCGCCGGGTGTCCACGATGCGGTAGTCCTCCGTGAGGTGCACGCCCTGCGCCGCCGCTGCGGCCAGCGTGCTGGGCCCCCACAGGATGCCGCCGGTGTGGTCACGCCCCAGGGCGGTGAACAGAAACCCATCGTCCACGCCGATGTTGGTGAATCCGCGGTAGATCCACGTGGGCACCGACACGATGTCCCATGGGCCGATCTCCAGTTCCAG
>JAIYCN010000062.1 GCA_027487995.1 Rubrivivax sp.
CTCAACAGCGTCGTCGCCGTCGAGGAGGGCGTGCCGGTGATGGAGTTGCTCGGCCTCGCGGGCAGCGCGCTGACCGGCGGCTGGTTCGTGGTCGGTCGCCGGCGCCGCCGGCAGGGCCCGCCCTCCCTGCGGCTCGCCCAGTCGGCCGGCTGATCTTTTGCGAGCGGTTAGTGCCGGAGGGGTACCGTGGTTGGTCCCCTCCGGCTTTGCCGTGTCCGCCCGGGGAGCCGGGGCGCGATCAGGGCAAGGCGTAGATCTCGACGAGGGCCTCGCCGGTGCCGGGACCGGAGATCTGGACGGTGTAGCTGCGGCCGGCGGTGAGGGTCGCGACGAGGGCCGCGTCGCGGCTGCCGGCGGGGAACGGGAAGGCGCCCGCGCCCGCGAAGACCGGCGCCAAGGCGGCGTCCCATTGGTCGTTCTCCGCGATCCGGGCTCCGCGGTCGTCGTACACCTCGAGCCGCGGATCCGCGAGGGTGCCGGGCACACCCAAGGCCGCGAGGCCCGGGCCGGCGGCCCGCAGGAGGATGCGGGCGGGGCCCTGGCCCGCGAGGTGGAAGCCGACGATGAGGAGATCGGCCCCCGCCCCCGCGCGGTGCCGTGCCGACAGGTTCACGAGCCGTCCCTCGGGTTGCCCGCCGCTGTCGTAGGCCTCGACCAGCACGGCGCCTCCGCCCGGCCCGGCCACGACCGCGGTGTGCGGCCCCTCCACGGTGGCCAGCAGCGACGCGTCCCGGCTCGCGGCGGGGAACGGGAACGCGCCCAGCGCCGCCATCGTGCCGGCGAGGGCCGCCGGCCAGTCGTTGTTGCCGGCCACGCGGTCGGGGCCGCGGTAAAGGTCGAGCCGCGGATCCGCCAGGGCCCCCGCCAGGCCGAACGCGCCGAGGGCCGGTCCCGCCGCGCGGACCAGCAGGCGCCGCGCGCCGCCCGCCACGACGAAGCCGACGGTCACCCCCTGTTCCGCGGGCAACTGGGTGCGCAGGGAAAGGTTGCCCAGCCACGCGCCGGCACGGGTCGCCGGCACGACCGGCGGCGGCGCGGCGGCGAGCAGGGTCGCCTCGTTGGAGAAGCCGAAGCTCGCGCCCGCGGCGTTCACCGCGGCGACGCGGTACGCGAGCGCGGTGCCGGCCGGCGCGGTGGCGTCGACATGCTCGGTCGCGGTCGCGCCGACGCTGGTCAGGGCGGTCCACGCGCCCTCGCCCAGCCGGCGCTCGAGGCGGAACGCGGCGGTCTGCGCGGACGCGTTGCGCCAGGCGAGCCGGACGCCGCCGGGGGTGGCGGTGGCGGCGAGATCTGCGGGCACGGCGGGGGCGAGGCCGTCGAGGTAATCCTGCACGCCCTCGCGGATCGCCCGGGCGACGAGCGCGCGGAAACGCTCGTCCTGGATCGCCGCGTTGTCGGGGGTCGGCCGGTCCATGAAGGCGACCTCGATCAAAATGGCGGGGCGGGTGGCGAGGCGGTTCTCGCCGTAACTGCCGTTGAAGCCCTGGACGCGGCGGTCGGCCCACGCGGCGAGGTAGTCGCGGCGGAGCGCGGCGATGACGCGGCCGTGGACGGCGTCGGCGAGGCGTTTGCTCTCGGGGCCGAAGCCGTTGCTGGTGTCGTAGAGCGTCTCGGTGCCGGTGCCGCCGCCGCCGTTGTTGTGGAGGCTGACGAGCAGGTCGGCGCCGACGTGGTTGGCCCAGAGGGGGCGGCAGCGGATGTCCTGGCTGAGGTGATCGAAGCCGGGCTCGTTCCAGACCGTGGCGGGGGCGCCGAGGGCCTTCACGTGGTAGCGGGCGGCCTCCTGCCAGCGGGGGAAGCCGCTCTCGCCGTTGCCGCTGGCGCGGTCTAGTTGGCGGGTGGACAGGACCTCGGCCCCCGTGGCCGCGAGCTCGTCGCGGAGGAGGGTGATGAAATCGTGGTTCACGAAGTCCTCGACGATGCCCTGCCAGGTGCCGCGCTGGAGGACCCAGTTGCCGGCGGCGTTCTGGTAATAGCCGTGGCCGGGGCTGACGGCGATCCGGCGGCCGGCGAGGAGGGCGGCGCGGGGCGGGCCCGGGGGCAGGGCGGGTTGGGGATCCCGGGCGGCGAGGAGACGGTCGAGCGGCTCGCCGTGGAGCAGGGTGTGGATCTCGAAGCCGGGGAACGCCTCCGCGAGCGGGCCGGCCGCCGCGCGGTGGAGCAGGCGTGAATGCTGCTCGAAGGCGAGCGTGCCCGGTTCCGGCGCGGCCGGTCCGGGGGCGAGGTCCAGGGTGAGCCGCGGGCCCTCGAGCGTGGCGCCGCGCAGCGCCCAGGGCGCGCCGGGGGCGGCGAGCGCCGCCTGCACCGCGGCCGTGGCGCGGGCGAGCGTGGCCGCGGGATCCGCGGCAGCGACGGCGGGAATCACGCCCGCGAGGGCGAGGGCAAGGCAGCGAAAAACGGCGGCGACCGGGGGGCGGCGGGGGGGCACGGGGCGCGAACGTAGGTGGGGACAGGCCGCGCGCAACCCCCGGCGGGCACCAGCGGCGGCTTGCCTCGGGGACGGTTCCTTTGCTCCTTCTCCCCTTAACCAACTTCCCGCCGCCCATGAGCTCCGCCCCGACCCCCGCTCCCTCGCAACCGCTGGCCAGCATGGATGAGTGGGAGGACTTCCTGAAAACCCGCTACCCGGAGCCCGCGCCCGCTCCGGCGGCGGCATCGCGGCGGCCGCCCCCCGTGGGCGTCGCGGCGGACAAGCGCGCCGAGGAATTCCGGCAGTACGAGGCTGACGCGCGGCCCACCGTCCGCGAGTTCTACCGCCTCAACCACACCCACCAGACCTACGCCTTCGGCCAGGCCAAGCGGAAGGAATACCTCGGCCTGAACCGGATGAAGATGAGCGTCTGGGAGGCGATGGAGTACCTCAACCAGCTGATCGACGACTCCGATCCCGACACCGACCTCTCCCAGCTCCAGCACCTGCTGCAGACCGCCGAGGCGATGCGCCGCGACGGCCAGCCGCGCTGGATGATCCTCACGGGCCTCGTCCACGACCTCGGCAAGATCCTCTGCCTCTGGGGCGAGCCCCAGTGGGCCGTGGTGGGCGACACCTTCGCGACCGGCTGCGCCTTCTCGCCCAAGAATGTGTTCCCGGAGTTCTTCGCGGCGAACCCCGATTCCGCCGAGCCCCGCTTCCAGACCCCCGACGGCATCTACACGCCCGGCTGCGGCCTCGACCGCGTGGCGCTGTCGTGGGGCCACGACGAGTACATCTACCAGGTCTGCAAGGACTACCTCCCCGAGGAGGGCCTCTACATGCTGCGGTACCACAGCTTCTACCCGTGGCACCGCGAGGGCGCCTACGACCAGTTCGCGACGGCGAAGGACCGGGCGATGAAGGCGTGGGTGCTCAAGTTCAACACCTACGACCTCTACACCAAGAGCCACGAGGCGCCCGACGTGGCGAAGCTCCGTCCGTACTACGAGGAGCTGATCCGCGAGTACTTCCCGGACCAGGTCCGCTGGTGAGGCGCGGGGTCCGGTCTCGCCCCGCAAGTTCGGCCTAGCTGCTCCGGCCGACCGGCCCGGAGGATGGCCACAAAAGGCACAAAGGGCGCTGGGCGTGGACCCGACTCAAGGTGGCGTCCATAGACGCCGCGGAGGATTCAAGGCGAGCGCCTCGGAGGGGATGGCTC
>JAIYCN010000248.1 GCA_027487995.1 Rubrivivax sp.
CATCAGGCTGAAGGCGCCAGGCTGCGCGGCGTTGCGCACTGCGGCCAACTCGCGGGTGGGGGGGCCGGGGAAATACAGCGAACCGCTGTGCGCGGCCGCGCCGAAGTCGGGCAGGGTGCTCCAGCGCAGCGACCCCTCAAAGCCCGATGCCTGCAATTGCCGCTGCAGGGCCTGCCCGCCGGCCATTGAGAGTCCCAGCGCCGGAATCACGCCACGGGGCAAAGCCAGCGCAATCCCCCGAATGAAGCTCTGGCCCGCACTCTGGCGGCCCATGATCTTCTGCTCGGTGGAGTAAGCATCCCCGGCGGCGAACAGGGCGAAGTTCAGCTCGGCACCGGTGGGTTGCGGTTGGCCGGTCATGCGAGGAAGGCGAACACCGCCGGCACGTTCTTGTCGAAGGTGGGGGGCGACCGGCGCCATTGCGCCACCGTGGCCGTGCGGCACCAGCCCTGGGGCAGGGTCAGGCCGCTGGCCACGCTCAAGCGCGTGGCTTCATCCAGGTGTTCGGTCAGGGCTGCCATCACCGCGGCATTGCGGTAGGGCGTTTCAATCAGCAGTTGCGTCTGGCCTTCTTTTCGGGACCTGGCCTGCAACTCGCGCAGGCGCGCGGCGCGTGCGGCCGCGTCTTGCGGCAGATAGCCCACGAACGCAAAACTCTGCCCCTGCAGGCCGCTGGCGGCCAAGGCCAACATCATCGAGTTCGGGCCCGACAGCGGCAGCACCACCGCCCCCAACCGGTGGGCCTGTGCCACCACCGCGCTGCCCGGGTCGGCCACTGCGGGCAGGCCCGCTTCGGAGATCAGGCCCATGTCCTGCCCATCCACCAAGGGCTGCAGCAAGTCGGCCATCTGCTTGGTGTCTTCCGTGGTCCGTCCACCCTTGGGCGGGCGGGGCAACTCGCGGATGTTCAATTCCTGCAGGGGCCGCACCAGGGGCGTGATGGCCGACACGCGTTTGAGAAAGGCGCGGGCCGATTTCGCGTCTTCGGCAATCCAGTGCTGCAGCGCCGCGGCCTGCATCAGCACACCCTGCGGCAACACGTCGGCCAGCGGAACCGGTTCGCAACCCAGGTCCAGCGTGTTGGGGATCAGCAGCAGGCGTGCCATGTCAGGTGCCGGTGGGCGGTTGGGCTGCATCCACATGCAAGCCCAGCGGATGAAGACCCGCCATCATCATCAGTTCGCACACCGTGGTCAGCGGCAGGCCGACCAAGGCCGTGGGGTCTTGTGATTCCACGCTGCGCAGCAGGGTGATGCCCAGCCCCTCGCTCTTGGCGCTGCCCGCGCAGTCATAGGGCTGCTCGCGGCGCAGGTAGGTCTCAATTTCGTCTGCGCTCAAGTCCCGAAACTTCACCACCACCGGACTCAGCCGCACTTCGGCCACACCGGCACTGGCCCGCACCACGGCCACCGCCGTTTGAAACACCACGCTGCGCCCGCTCATTGCCTGCAACTGCGCCACCGCGCGCTCGTGCGTGTGCGGCTTGCCAATGGCCTGTCCGTCCAGGTCAGCCACTTGGTCTGACCCGATCACCACCGCGTGCGGATGCAGCGCGGCCACTGCCTGTGCCTTGGCCAGCGCCAGGCGTTGTGCCAGCGCGGCGGGCGCCTCGCCGGGCAAGGGCGTTTCGTCCACGCCAGGGGCCACGGCATCAAACGGCAATTGAAGTCGCTCCAGCAATTCGCGCCGATAACGCGACGTGGAGGCCAGGATCAGGGGCGGGGCGCTCATGCCGAAATTGTCCCTCAGGGCTACACTGAATCTTCAATGACGGCACCTGGAAGCAAACCTTTCAACCCCGAACGGCTGGACGTTCAGGCCCTGGCCGAGCGCGGGCAGGCGGTGCAGGGGCAGTGGAGCCTGACCGCGCTGCAGCGTCTGTGCGAACCGGGCGAGCCCATCCCCGAAGACCCGGCTCCCGTTCAATGGCAGGCCCAGGCCGAATACCGGCCGGTTCGAGGCGGGGCGCCCGAGCTGTGGCTGTTCCTCCATGCTTCTGCCACCGTGCAGCGCACCTGCCAGCGCTGCTTGCAGCCCGTGACGCTGCAGCTGCCCGTCCAGCGGGACTTCCTGTTCGCCGCCACCGAGGAGCAGGCCGAGGCCTGGGACGCCGAGCGTGATGACGCCGACGTGCTGGTGCTCACCCGAACGCTGAACCTACAGGAACTCGTCGAGGACGAACTGTTGCTGGCACTGCCCCTGGTGCCGCGCCATGAATCCTGTCCTCAGCCCTTGGTTCCCGCCGATGATGCGGGCCAGGGATCGTCGCCGGACGCCTCCAAGGGCGACAATCCCTTCGCGGTGTTGGCCCAGTTGCGGCGCCCCAGCTAGGGTATGCCCGCGCGCCCATGCGGTGTGCAGTACAATGGAAGGCTTTTCGTCGTCCCGCCCACCGTGGGCTTGAAGGCGGCGTCCTCATCATTCATCGTCCGAACCCGGTGCAGCCGCAGGCAGGCACGCGTGGTTCGCTAGGAGCAATCATGGCCGTTCAGCAAAACAAGAAGTCGCCCTCCAAGCGCGGCATGCACCGTTCGCACAATGCCCTGGGCACGCCGGGCACTGCCATCGAGCCCACCACGGGCGAAGTGCACCTGCGCCACCACATCAGTCCCACCGGCTTCTACCGCGGCCGCAAGGTGCTGAAGACCAAGGCTGACGCCTGATCTTCCTTTCGTTCACACGCCCGTTCACGTCGAAAGAGTGAACCAGCCCGTGTTGAGCGCAGGACCGCTGGGCACCGTTCGCCTGTCGGTTGACATCATGGGGGGGGACCACGGTCCGTCGGTCACCCTCCCGGCCTGCCGCTCCTTTCTGGATCGGTGCCCCGAGGCCGAACTCATCCTGGTGGGAACTGAAGCGGCCTTGGCTGCGGCCCGGCCGTGGCCGCGCACCACCTGCGTGGTCGCTTCCGAGGTGGTCACCATGGACGACCCCGTAGAAGTCGCGCTGCGCAAGAAGCGCGATTCGTCCATGCGCGTGGCCATCAGCCAGGTCAAAACGGACGGTGAGCCCGCTGCACACGCCTGCGTATCCGCCGGCAACACCGGCGCGCTGATGGCCTTGGCCCGTTACGTGCTGAAGACGCTGGACGGCATTGACCGCCCCGCCATCGCCACCGTGATGCCCACGCAGGCCGACGGCTTCACCACCGTGCTGGATCTCGGCGCCAACGTCGATTGCTCGGCCGAGCACCTGCTGCAGTTCGCCCTCATGGGCAGCGCACTCGTCACCGCCACTCAAGACAAGGCCCAGCCAACCGTGGGTCTGCTCAACATCGGCGAAGAAGCCATCAAGGGCAGCGAAATCATCAAGGAAGCTGGCGAACGGCTGCGCGCTGCGCATGCGGCGGGCCTCTTGAATTTCCACGGCAACGTGGAAGGCAACGACATCTTCAAGGGCACCGTCGACGTGGTGGTGTGCGACGGCTTCGTGGGCAATGTGCTGCTCAAGACTTCCGAGGGGCTGGCGTCCATGCTGTCGCAGTTCATCAAGCAGGAATTCACGCGCAGCCCCTACAGCAAGCTGGCCGCGCTGGTGGCGCTGCCCGTGCTCAATCACTTCAAGCGCCGGGTCGACCATCGCCGCTACAACGGCGCCGCCTTGCTGGGTCTGCGGGGCTTGGTCTTCAAGAGCCACGGCTCGGCCGATGCTTTTGCCTTCGAGCATGCCCTCAAGCGTGCCCATGACGCCGCGCGCAACCGGCTGCTCGAGCGTGTGCAAAGCGGTATCTCCCGCGCCATGGCGCAGTCGGCCGCGGCCTCAACCCAGTCATGAACGCAATGGCGCATTCGGTCCAGTCGCTTCACACGCGCATCGCCGGCACCGGCAGCTACCTGCCGCCGCGGCGCCTGTCCAATGCGGACCTGGCCGCGCAGTTGGCGCAGCAGGGCATTGAAACCTCTGATGATTGGATCGTCGAGCGCACCGGCATCCGCGCACGCCACTTCGTGGATGATGGCGTGGTGTGCAGCGACCTGGCCGAGCAGGCCGCACGCCGCGCCATGGAAGCCGCTGGCGTGGGTCCGCAGGACATCGACCTGCTCATCGTGGCCACGTCCACGCCCGACATGGTCTTCCCGTCCACCGCGGCCATCCTGCAAGGCAAGTTGGGCATCACCCACGGCGCACCGGCCTTCGATGTGCAGGCCGTGTGCTCCGGTTTCGTGTACGCGCTCACGGTGGCCGATTCGCTGATCCGCACCGGCACTGCGCGCCGCGCTCTGGTGATCGGCGCGGAGGTGTTTTCGCGCATCCTCGATTTCAAGGACCGCACCACCTGCGTGCTGTTCGGCGACGGCGCTGGCGCCGTGGTGCTGGAGGCTTCCGAAAAGCCCGGCATCCTGTCCACCGACCTCCATGCGGACGGGCGCCATGTGGGCATCCTGTGCACCCCGGGCACCGTCAGTGGCGGTCAGGTGCTGGGCGACCCCACGCTCAAGATGGACGGTCAGGCCGTCTTCAAGATGGCGGTGAAGGTGCTGGAAGAGGCCGCCCGTGCGGCCCTGGACAAAGCCGGTGCCACCGACGCCGACATCGATTTCCTGATCCCGCACCAGGCCAACATCCGCATCATGCAAAGCACCGCGCGCAAGTTGAAGCTCGGTGAAGACCGCGTGATCGTCACCGTTGATCAGCATGGCAACACCAGCGCGGCCTCCATTCCTCTGGCCCTGGACACCGCCGTGCGTGACGGCCGCATCCAGCGTGGCCACCGCCTCATGCTCGAAGGCGTGGGCGGCGGCTTCACCTGGGGCGCGGTCTACCTTGTCTACTGAACCATGAAACCCTTTGCTTTCGTTTTTCCCGGTCAGGGCTCCCAATCGGTGGGCATGCTCGACGCCTGGGGTGACCACCCCGCCGTGAAGGCCACGGTGCAGGAAGCGTCTGACGCCCTGCATGAAGACATCGGCGCCTTGATTGCCGCCGGCCCCAAGGAACAACTGGACCTCACGGCCAACACCCAACCGGTGATGCTCACCGCCGCCATCGCCTGCTACCGCGCATGGCGCGCTGAAGGGTGCGACGCCCCGCAGGCCGTGGCCGGCCACTCCCTTGGCGAATATTCCGCCCTGGTGGCCGCCGGTGCGCTCACCTTGGCCCAAGCGGTGCCGCTGGTGCGTGTGCGCGCGCAGGCCATGCAGGAAGCCGTGCCGGTGGGCGTGGGGGCGATGGCCGCCATCCTGGGCCTGGAAGCTGCTGCGGTGGTGGATGGTTGCCGCGAGGCCGCGCAGGCCAGTGGCGAGGTGGTGGAAGCCGCCAACTTCAATGACCCCAAGCAGATCGTGATTGCCGGCACCAAGGCCGGTGTGGATGCGGCTTGTGAAGTGCTGAAGGCCAAGGGCGCCAAGCGCGCACTGCCGCTGGCGGTGTCGGCGCCCTTCCATTCCAGCCTCATGAAGCCCGCGGCCGAGCGCCTGAAGGTGGCCCTTGAGGGGGTCGCCCTTCAAAGCCCCACCATCGCGGTGATCAACAACATCGACGTGGCCGCTCCCACGGGGGTGGCCGAGATCAAGGATGCCCTGTACCGTCAGGCTTTCGGCCCGGTCCGCTGGGTGGAGGTGATTGGCGCGCTCAAGGCCCGCGGTCTGCTGCACATCGTCGAATGCGGCCCGGGCAAGGTGCTCTCGGGCATGGTCAAGCGCATCGACGCCGAACTGCAATCCACCACCCTGCTGGACCCGGCCAGCCTGACGCAAACCAAGGAACTGTTGGCATGAGCGACACGCCCGCCCTGCAAGGCCAGGTGGCCCTGGTCACCGGCGCCACTCGTGGCATCGGCCGCGCCATTGCGCTGGCCCTGGCGGCACGCGGCGTGAAGGTGGTGGGCACCGCCACCACCGAAGGCGGCGCGGCTTCCATCACCGAGTTCCTTGCCGCCAGTGGCGGGCACGGCATTTGCCTGAACGTCACCGACGGCGCCGCCCTGGAGGTCGCCATCGACGGCATCGTCAAACAGCATGGCGCCCTGCACATCCTCGTCAACAACGCTGGCATCACCCGCGACACGCTGGCCATGCGCATGAAGGACGAGGACTGGGACGCGGTGGTCGACACCAACCTCAAGGCCGTGTTCCGCGCCAGCCGCGCGGTCATGCGCACGATGATGAAGCAGCGCTACGGCCGCATCGTCAGCATCACCTCGGTGGTGGGTGCGGCGGGCAACCCCGGCCAGGCCAATTACGCAGCGGCCAAGGCCGGTGTGGCGGGAATGACCCGTGCCCTGGCTCGGGAATTGGGCAGCCGCGGCATCACCGTCAATTGTGTGGCTCCAGGCTTCATTGCCACCGACATGACCGACGCCTTGAGCGAGGACCAAAAGAAGGCCCTGTTGGCCGGCGTGCCCCTGGGTCGCCTGGGAAGCCCGCAGGATGTGGCCGAGGCTGTGGCCTTCCTCGCATCGCCGCAGGCAGGCTACATCACGGGCACCGAACTGCACGTCAATGGCGGCATGTTCATGGGCTGAAGAACCCCCGGCACGGCCCGACCGGTCGAAGCGCATGCGCATCGTAGAATCCGGGCCGAACTTTTGAACTATCCCAATTCTGGGGGACACATGAGCGACATCGAAGCACGCGTCAAGAAGATCATCGCCGAGCAACTGGGCGTTCCTGAAGAGGACGTCACCAACGAGAAGGCCTTCGTGGCCGACCTCGGTGCCGACTCCCTGGACACCGTTGAGCTCGTGATGGCGCTCGAGGACGAGTTCGGCATTGAGATTCCGGACGAAGAGGCCGAGAAGATCACCACGGTGCAACTGGCCATCGACTACGCGGTCAAGCACCAGAAGGCCTGATTCCCGCATGAGCCGCCGCAGAGTCGTTGTCACCGGACTGGGTCACATCAGCCCGGTGGGCAACACGGTGGCCGAAGGTTGGGCCAATCTGGTGGCCGGCCGTTCGGGCATCGCCAACATCACGCGCTTTGACGCCTCCGCCATGGCCTGCCGGTTTGCCGGTGAGGTCAAGGGCTTCGACATCGCCCAGTACATCCCGGCGAAGGAAGCCCGCCACATGGACACGTTCATCCATTACGGATTGGCCGCGTCCATCCAGGCGGTGCAGGATGCCGGTCTGCCTCCCAAGGAGCAACTCTCCGAGGAGCAGGCCGAACGCATCGGCGTGATGGTGGGCTCGGGCATTGGCGGGCTGCCGATGATCGAGGAAACGCAGAAGGACTACCTGGAGCGCGGCCCCCGCCGCATCTCCCCGTTCTTCGTGCCGGCCTCCATCATCAACATGATCTCGGGTCATGTGTCCATGCGTTTTGGGTTCAAGGGGCCCAATTTGGCGGTGGTCACAGCCTGCACAACAGGCCTACATTGCATTGGCGAAGGCGCCCGCAAGATTGAGTACGGCGACGCTGATGTGGTGATTGCTGGCGGCGCC
>JAIYCN010000308.1 GCA_027487995.1 Rubrivivax sp.
GCTGTCGATGCTGCCAACCGTGCTGGGGGCCTGGATCGGCGTGACCACCGGCGTCATGGCCCGCATGGGCACCGGCATGAGCGCCATCATCTTCCTGGCTGGCGCCTTCGGCTTCATGTTCGCCATCGAGAAGTTCAAGAACTCGGCCGCAGGCGTGGGCCTGCTGCTGGCCTTCACGTTCTTCATGGGCCTGATGCTGTCCCGCATGCTGGCGGCCATCCTGGGCTTGTCCAACGGCGCAAATCTCATCATGTACGCCTTCGGCACGACGGCGGCGGTGTTTTTCGCCATGGCCAGCCTGGCCACGGTGATCAAGCGCGACCTCAGCGGCATGGGCAAGTTCCTGTTCGTGGGCGCCATCCTGCTGCTGGTGGTCGGACTCATCAACCTGTTCGTCCAGTCGAGCGTGCTGATGATGACCCTGTCGGTGATGGCGGCGGGCCTGTTCTCCGCCTACATGCTGTATGACCTGAAGCAGGTGATCGACGGTGGTGAGACGAACTATGTGAGCGCCACGCTGGCCATCTACCTGGACATCTACAACGTGTTCCAGAGCCTGCTGGCCCTGTTTGGCATCTTTGGTGGTGAGCGCGACTGATCAGCCTGCGCTTTCAACCTGAGACAAGACGCCCGCCCCGTGCGGGCGTTTTTCATGGTGCGTCGCGTTCGAAGACGGCCATGCTTTCCACATGGGCCGTGTGGGGGAACATGTTGATCACGCCCGCATGGGTGCAGCGGTAGCCGGCCTGGTGGACCAGCAGCCCGGCGTCGCGGGCCAGGGTGGCGGGGTTGCAACTGACGTAGACGATGCGCTGGGGCGGAGTCCAACTCTCACGCGCCGCAGAGGGCGCGGTGAAAGACGCATCGGCCGGTGGGTTTACCGCGTCGGCCAAGGCCTTGCACAAGGCCAGGGCCCCTTCCCTCGGCGGGTCCACGAGCCACTTCTCTGCTGAGCCATCGGCCATCAGCACATCGGGTGTCATCTCAAAGAGGTTGCGCTCCGCAAAGCTGGTGCGGTCGGCGCAGCCGTTGAGCGCTGCGTTCTGGCGGGCCCGCTCCACCAAGGCGGCACTGCCTTCCACGCCCAGAACTTCGCGGCTGAGGCGGGCCAAGGGCAAGCTGAAATTGCCCAGGCCACAGAACCAGTCGATGACGCGCTCGTGCGGTTGCACGTCCAGCAGGCGCACCGCGCGCCCCACCATGACCGCGTTGATGGCCGGGTTGACCTGCGTGAAGTCGGTGGGTTTGAAGGGCATGACCACATTGAACTCGGGCAGGCGGTAGACCAGGTCCGGTGCGGCCTCGCCGGTACCTCCCAGGCGATGAACCGTGTCAGGCCCCTTCGGCTGCAGCCACCAACCCAAACCGGCGGCGGCATGGGTGGTCTCGAATTCACGCAGGCGCTGGACATCGGCGGGCGACAAGGGCAGCAGGTGGCGCAGCACCAGCGCCACCATGGGCTCGGGTTGACCGGTTTCCGACGCAAGCGATTCACCCACCGCCAGTTCAATCTGCGGCAGGCGGTCGCGCGCCTCCATCGACGCCACCAGGGCCCGCAGAGGCTGCAGCAGTGCGCTGACGTCCGGCGGCAGGATGGCGCACGTGGGCATGTCGGCCACGTAGCGCGACTGCCGTTCATGGAAACCCACCAGCACCACGCCCTTGGCCGGCACATACCGCACCGACAGCCGCGCGCGGTGGCGGTATCCCCAGGCCGGGCCCTGGATGGGACGCAGAATCTGCTCGGCGCGCACCTTGCTGAGGTGGGCCAGGTTGTCTTCCAACGCCCGCTGCTTGACCGCCACCTGCGCGAAGGCGTCCAGGTGCTGCACCTTGCAGCCACCACAGGCGCCGCGGTGCAAACCGAAGTGGGCACAGCCCGGCTGCACCCGCAGCGAGCTGGCGCGCCGCAACTCATGCAGCTCGCCCTGCTCCCAGTTGTTCTTGCGGCGCTGGATCAGTGCCCTCACCTCTTCCCCGGCCAAGGCACCGTCGATGAACACGACCTTGCCCGTGGCGTCATGGGCCACGCCCTGGCCTTCGAGGTCCAGGGATTCAACCGTGAGCCAGTCGGTGGGCGCTGGGGGCGCGGCGTTGCGCCTCATCGCGCCGGCAGGTAGCGCGCCGGGTCGACCGGCTTGCCGTCGCGGCGGATTTCGAAGTGCAACTGCACGCGCTCGGCGTCGGTGCTGCCCATCTCGGCAATCTTCTGGCCGCGCTTGACCACCTGGTCTTCCTTGACCAGCAAGGTCTGGTTGTGGGCGTAGGCACTGAGGAAGGTGGCGTTGTGCTTGAGGATCACCAGGTTCCCGTAACCCCGAAGGGCCGAGCCGGCATACACCACACGCCCATCGGCTGCGGCCAGCACAGGGTCACCGGCCTTGCCGCCGATGTCCACGCCCTTGTTGCGCTGTTCGTCGAACCCCTGCAACAGCGGACCGCTGCCGGGCCACGCCCAGTTGAGGTCGTTGGAGGCGGCGGCATCCGTGGGCACCTCCCGCTCGCGGACTTCGCGGGTGGAATCCCGGTTGGCTTCACGCCCGGCTTCGCGGCTTGATTCGGCAGCCCCGGCGGCGCCACCCGCAGCCGGACGCGGGGCTGCGGCCACGGGAGATGGCCGCTCCGCGCGGCTGCCGGCACGGGCCGCGCCAGGCTCAGGCGCCACGCGCAGCACCTGGCCCACCTCGATGACGTTGGGGTTGTCGATCTGGTTCCAGCGTGCAATGTCGCGCCAGTTCTGTCCGTGGTCCAGGCCGATGCGCACCAGCGTGTCACCGGGCTTGACGGTGTAGTAGCCCGGCC
>JAIYCN010000141.1 GCA_027487995.1 Rubrivivax sp.
CGGGATTGGAGGATCGCCAGTTCCTGGTCTTCATCCGGGAAGTCCACCCACTGGTACAGGCAGCGGCGCTTCAGCGCGTCATGCACCTCACGGGTTCGGTTGCTCGTGATGAGGGTGATGGGCGGGTGCTCGGCTCGCACCACCCCCCACTCGGGGATGCTGATTTGGTTCTCGGCCAGCAGTTCCAGCAGGAAGGCGTCGAAGGGCTCATCGGCCCGGTCGAGTTCGTCGATCAGCAGCACGGGACGCACCGCTTGTGTCAAGGCCTGCAGCAAGGGGCGTTCGATCAGCATCTCCCGCCTGTACAAACTGCGCGCCAGCGCCTCGCGGTCCACGCCGTGCGCCGCCTCCGCCAGCCGAATCTCCATCATCTGGCGGGCCACATTCCACTCATAGGCCGCTTGCGCCAAATCCAGACCTTCATAGCACTGCAGGCGGATCAGCGGCGCGTTCAAGGCCTGTGCCAACACCTTGGCCAGTTCGGTCTTGCCCACCCCGGGCTCGCCCTCCAAAAACAGGGGTCGCTGCAGCCGCAACGCCAGGTGGACGGAAGTGGCCAGCCGCCGGCTGCCCACATAGCCCTGCGCCTGCAACAGCGCCAGCACGTCATCAACGGAGGTGGGGGTCATGGACAGGTTGTCACGATGGTCAGGTGACGGCATTTCAGCATGGGCCCATTCAGGGCAATGCCATGACGGACAACGTCTGCAGTTGCCGCACGCCACGGCTGCCACGCGCATCATCCGGCGCCACCAGCATCAGAGGGCCCCGGTGCGGTGCCAGCGCGCCTCCATCCGGACCTTGCCACACCACCAGCGGCACCCGCCGACCGAAGCGTGGATCAATTTCGGCCAAACCGAACGCCGCCACGTAGCCGTCCGCCGACCGGGCCGCCAGCACGCGACGTGAGACAAAACCACCGCCCAGGCTGTCCGCCAGGTTCAGACCGCTGGCCTTGAGCAACTCCGTGACCGGCACACCCCGCCACCGCTCGACACTGCCGCTGCGCAGGGTGATCTCGGCATCCGCCTGTGCAAGGCCCTGCAACTGCGCCAGGGTGAAGGTGCGCGGCGCGGCGCCGTCCACGTCAACGCGCAACAGCACATCAGCCGTGGCATGCACCCAGGCCGGCAGCATGGCCGAAGAGAGCACCCAACCTGCCGCACCCATGAAAAACCGGCGCCGCCCGGCGCCGGGATTTCTTTTCATGCAAATGGTTCCTTCCGCTTGGGATTGCGTCGTGATGCGCACGTGCAATCAGCGGGCCAACGCTGCGGCCACTGCGCGACCGGCCATCACACTGACCATGGCCGCACGGTATTCCGCGCTGGCATGCAGGTCGGCGTTGATGCCCTCGGTGGAGACCTTCACCGCCTTCGCAGCATCGGCCGTGAACGACACGTCCAGCGCACGCTCGATGTCCGTGGCGCGGAACACATGGCTGCGCGCGCCGGTTACGGCCACACGCGCGCCACCGGTTCCCTGGCTCACGAACACGCCCACCATTGCAAACCGCGAGGCCGGCTGCTTGTACTTCACGTAGGCCGCCCGCTTCGGAATGGGAAAGTGCACCGCCACGATCAGTTCGCCGGGCTGCAGCGCCGTCTCGTAAAGCCCGGTGAAGAAGGCGTCACCGGCCACCACGCGGCGATCGGTTTGAATGGTGGCACCCAGCGCCAAAACCGCCGAGGGGTAGCAAGCCGCCGGGTCGGCGTGGGCAATGGAGCCGCCGATGGTCCCCATGTTGCGCACCATCTGGTCGCCGATGCCACCCGCCAGGTCCGCCAGCGCCGGGATGGCGGCCTTCACATCAGCCGAGGCGGCCACGGCCGCATGCGTGGTCATGGCGCCAATCACCAGCTTGTCGCCTTCACGGCGGATGCCCTTGAGGCCGGCCACGGCGCCCAGGTCCACCAGCTTTTCGCTGGAGGACAAGCGCAGCTTCATGGCCTGCACCAGGCTTTGGCCACCGGCCAGGTAGCGCACATCGCCAGAAGAGGCGGCCGCGGCCGCAGCGGCCTGGTCGGCCGGGCGTGCATAGTCGAAGGTGTACATGTTCGATTCCTTCCTGAAAATTCAAGCCTGGCCGTGGATGGCGCGCCACACGCGCTCGGGCGTGGCGGGCATCGGCACATCACGCACACCCAGGGCGTCGGTCAGTGCGTTGATGAAGGCAGGCGGAGAGCCGATGGCACCGGCCTCACCGCAACCTTTCACGCCCAGGGGGTTGTGGGTGCAGGGCGTGCAGGTGTGGTCCACCACGAAGCTGGGCAGATCATCCGCGCGCGGCATGGCGTAATCCTGGTAGGACCCAGTCAGCAACTGGCCGCTTTCGATGTCATACACCACGCCTTCCAGCATGGCCTGGCCCAAGCCCTGCCCGATGCCGCCGTGAACCTGCCCTTCCACGATCATCGGGTTGATGATGTTGCCGAAGTCATCCACCGCGGTGAACTTGTCGACCTTCACACGGCCCGTCTCGGGGTCCACCTCTACTTCGCACACATACGTGCCTGAGGGGTAGGTGAAGTTGGTCGGGTCGTAGAACGCGTTTTCGTTGAGTCCGGGCTCGAGCTTGTCCAGCGGGTAGTTGTGAGGGACATAGGCGGTGAGCGCCACATTACCGAAGGCCACCTTCTTGTCCGTGCCGGCCACCTTGAATTCGCCGTTCTCGAATTCGATGTCGGTGTCCGCGGCTTCCAGAAGATGGGCCGCAATCTTCTTGCCCTTGGCAATGATCTTGTCCACCGCCTTCACGATGGCCGTGCCGCCCACCGACAGCGAGCGGCTGCCATAGGTGCCCATGCCGAAGAGGATGCGGCCCGTGTCGCCGTGCACGATCTCCACGTTCTCCACCGGAATGCCCAGCTTGGCGGCCACCACCTGCGCAAACGTGGTTTCATGGCCCTGGCCATGGCTGTGTGAACCGGTGAACACCGTCACCGTGCCGGTGGGGTGCACGCGGACCTCGCCGGCTTCGAACAGGCCCGCCCGCGCGCCCAGCGCACCGGCGATGTTCGACGGCGCAATGCCGCAGGCCTCGATGTAGCAGCTGTAGCCCAGACCACGCTTGAGCCCCTTGGCCTCGGACGCGGCGCGGCGGGCCGGGAACCCCGCCACGTCGGCCAGTTCAATGGCGCGTGTGAGGTGGGCGTTGTAGTCGCCCGTGTCGTAGGTCAGGCCCACCGGCGTGGCATAGGGGAACTGCGTGATGAAGTTGCGGCGGCGGATTTCAGCCGGGTCCATCTTCATGTCACGCGCGCACTGCTCCACGATGCGCTCCACCACATAGGTGGCCTCGGGCCGGCCTGCGCCGCGGTAGGCGTCCACCGGTGCCGTGTTGGTGAACACGGCCTTCACGTCGCAATACACGGCCGGCGTCTTGTACTGACCGGCCAGCAAGGTGGCGTACAGGATGGTCGGCACGCAAGAGGCGAAGGTCGACAGGTAGGCGCCCATGTTGGCCACGGTGTTCACCCGCATGGCCAGGAAGTTCCCCTGGTCGTCCATGGCCATCTCCACCGTGGTGGCGTGGTCACGGCCATGGGCATCGGTGAGGAATGACTCGCTGCGCTCGGCCGTCCACTTGATGGGTCGCCCCACGCGCTTGGTGGCCCACACCAGCGCCGTCTCTTCCGCGTACAGGAAGATCTTCGAACCGAACCCACCGCCAACGTCCGGTGCAATCACGCGCATCTTGGACTCGGGGATGCCCAGCACGAATGCACACATCAGCAGGCGCTCCACGTGCGGGTTCTGCGTGGCCACGTACAGCGTGTAGCTGTCGTCGTGCCGCGTGTACTGGGCGTTGGCCGCGCGCGGCTCCATGGCGTTGGGTGCCAGGCGGTTGTTCACGAAGGACAAGGAGCTGACCCGGGTGGCCTTGGCAAACGCAGCGTCCACAGCGGCCTTGTCGCCATGACCCCAGTCGTAGCACACGTTGCCCGGCACATCGTCGTGGACCAGGGCAGCGGCCTGCTCGACGGTGGTGATGTCCACCACCGCGGGCAAGTCCTCATAGTCCACGTCGATCAGCTCAGCCGCGTCCTTGGCTTGCAGGTAGGTTTCGGCCACCACGAGAGCGACCTGGTCGCCGACATGGCGGACCCGGTCGTGGGCGATGATGGGGTGAGGCGGCTCCTTCATGGGGCTGCCGTCCTTGCTGTGGATCAGCCATCCGCAGGGCAGGCCACCGATCTTGCTCTCGGCGATGTCGGCCCCGGTGTACACCGCCACCACGCCTTGCGCGGCGCGTGCCTTGCTCACATCGATGGACTTGATGCGGGCATGCGCATAGGGCGATCGCAGGAAGTAGGCGTAGGTTTGCCCCGGCAACACCACATCATCCGTGTATTGGCCGGCCCCGGTGAGGAAGCGCACGTCCTCACGGCGCTCAAGGGGTTTGCCGATGGGGGAATTGGAAAGGTCGGTCATCTGTTGTCTCCCGTGGGGGTCAGGCGGTGGTGGCAGCCTGGCAATGCTGAATGGCCTTGACGATGTTGTGGTAACCCGTGCATCGGCAGATGTTGCCCTCCAGGCCTTCACGGATTTCCTGTTCGCTGGCCTTGGGCTTGTCGGCCAGCAACTGCACGGCCGACATCACCATGCCCGTGGTGCAGAAACCGCACTGCAGCCCGTGGCAGGACTTAAAGGCCGCCTGCATCGGGTGCAGTGCTCCGTCCTGTGACAGTCCCTCAATGGTGGTGACCTCGGCACCCTGGGCCTGCGCGGCCAACATGGAGCAGGACTTCACGGCGCGACCGTTGAGGTGAACCGTGCAGGCACCGCACTGGGCCGTGTCACAGCCTTGGTGGGTTCCCGTAAGTTGAAGATGCTCGCGGATGAGTTGGACAAGCAAGGTGCGCTCGTCCACGGTGCGCGTCACGGCCTTGCCGTTGACGGTCAGCGAGATGGAAACAGCCATGTGGATCTCCCGTAGCGTGCCGAAGAAGGAATAACGCAAACGCGCGATTCTTCGGCTTTGGGGCATCCTCTTGTAGTTCGGCCGTTCCCTTATGAAATGGGAAACATACAAGGCAAGAAACGCAAGTCGGGGACAGGAGCGGCTCTGCCAGCCCTCCTCCCCGCTTACCCGACCGGGTTCAGCGCGTCAAAGCCCGCCGCAAAGCATGGCTGAGCACATCCACCAACGCCACCATCAGCAACATCGCGCCCAGGATGGTGGCGGTCTTGCTCATCTGGAACAGGCCCATGTGGAAGGCCAGCAACTGCCCAAGGCCACCGGCCCCCACTACGCCCAAGACGGCCGCGGCGCGGATGTTGTTCTCCCAGCGGTAAAGCGTGTAGCTCATCAACTGCGGCAACACCTGCGGCAGCGTGGCGTAGGTCACCACCGTCAGACGCCCAGCGCCATGGCGGCGCAGGGCTTCGCCCGGGCCCGGCGGGGCGTTCTCAATGGCCTCGGCAAACAAGCGCCCCAGCACGCCGGCCGTGTGGAAGGCCAGTGCCAAGGTGCCGGCAAACGGCCCCAAGCCCGCAGAGATCAACAGCAGCGCAGCCCACACCAGTTCGGGGATGGAACGCAGGGCATTGAGCAGCCAGCGCGTGATGCCGCGCAAGGGCGCGCGGTCTTCTTCGTGCAGGCGGCTGGCCGGAATGGCCAGGGCCAAACCCGCCACGGCAGCCAAGGCCGTGCCCAGCACCGACATGGCCAGGGTCTCCCAGGTGCCCACCATCACTTTCTGAAGAAAGGCGGATGACGTGTCGGGCGGAAAGAACTCCGCGATGAAGCGGCCCATGCTGCGCATGGCGTCCATCGACAGGAACTGCCGCCACTGCAGGTCCAGCGACCAGAAGCTGGCCACCACCAG
>JAIYCN010000076.1 GCA_027487995.1 Rubrivivax sp.
CACGCCGGCAACCACGGCGATGTCCTGAAGCACCTGGTGCTGTCCGAGGTGCTGCGCCATATGGGCGACAAGGACAAGCCCTACACGGTGGTGGACACGCATGCCGGCGCAGGTGGCTATTCGCTTGAAGGCCGCTATGCGGGCAAGAAGGGCGAATTCGAGGAGGGCGTGGCCGCCTTGTGGAACGACGCGGCGGACCTGCCCGATGCGGTGCAGCGCTACCTGGATCTGGTGCGGGACTTCAACGGCGGGGCCGGTGCGCGGTTGACCCAGTACCCCGGCTCACCGGCCATTGCGCAGATGCTGTTGCGCCCGGGTGACCCGCTGCATCTTTATGAAATGCACCCCACGGACGAACGCATCCTGCGTGCCTTTCTGGCTGACCGGCCGCACACCAAGGTGCATCTGTCCGATGGTTTCGCCAGCCTGGTGCGTGAACTGCCGCCGCCCTCGCGCCGCGGTGTGGTGCTGATCGACCCCAGCTATGAACTCAAGCCCGACTACGGCAAGGTGGTGGCCGCGGTGCGCGAGGTGATGACGCGCTTTGCGCAGGCGGTGGTGATCGTGTGGTACCCGCTGGTGCAACTGGTGGAGGCCGTGCAATTGCCCAAGCGGCTGCGCACGGCAGCCGCCGCAGCGCCCAAGGGCTGGCTGGACGCACAAATCCAGGTGCAGGCCGCCGACGAGCGCGGCTTCGGCATGATGGGCAGCGGCGTGTTCGTGATCAACCCACCGCACCCACTCAAGCCCATGCTGGACGAGGCACTGCCGGTGCTGGCCGAGCGGCTTTCGCAGGTGGAGCGGCCAAGGTGGCAGGTGGAGGCGGGGCTGAAATAAGGCCGGCGCTTCAGTGCATCAGGCCCGCGCAGGCCACGACTGTGCGGGCACGAGCCCACCCACCGCACGGTAGCGGTTCAGGCTCAAGCCGCGAGCATCCACCGCCGGGCGTCGGCCCGTCATCAGGTCGGCCATGACCTGTGCACTGCCGCAGGCCATGGTCCAGCCCAGGGTGCCGTGGCCGGTGTTGAGGAACAGGCGCGGCTGCGCGGTGGCGCACACCAGAGGCGTGCCGTCGGGCGTCATGGGGCGCAGGCCGGTCCACGGTTGGGCCTGAGAGAGGTCGCCCCCCGGGAACAGATCGGACACCACATGGGCCAGCGTTTCGAGGCGGCGCTGCCGCAGCTTCAGGTCGAAGCCCGCCAGTTCGGCCATACCGCCCACGCGGATGCGCTGATCGAACCGCGTGATGGCGACCTTGAATGTTTCGTCCAGAACGGTGGAGCGCGGTGCGCGCGATTCATCCACCAGGGGCAGCGTGAGCGAATAGCCTTTGACGGGATACACCGGAACGTTGATGCCCAAGGGCTTGAGCAGGTCACGGCTGTAAGAGCCGCCAGCCAGCACGATGCGGTCGAAGCGCAGGGCTTCCTCGGGTTGAAGATCAAGGGCGGCATGGGCACCACTGTGCATTGGCGCTTGGGCAGGGCGCACCACCACGCCCACCACCTGCCCACGCTCAGTCACCCAGCGTTGCACCGCAGTGCCCAGGCGGAACTCCACGCCCAAGGCGCGGGCTTGCGCGGCCAGGGCGCGGGTGAAGAGGTGGCAGTCACCCGTCTCATCGCCGGGTAGGCGCAGGCCGCCCAGCAGCTTGCTGCGCGCGTGCGCCAAAGCCGGTTCGGCTTGCGCCAATTCATCGCGCTGCAGCAGCTCGAAAGCCACGCCCGCGTCCTGCAGCACCGCGATGTCGCGCTGCGCCGCCTGCAGTTGAGCCTCGGTGCGAAACACCTGCAGCGTGCCCAGGCTGCGCCCTTCGTAGGCGATACCGATTTGCGAGCGCAACTCCCGCAGGCAGTCGCGGCTGTATTCGGCCAGGGCCACCATGCGGCCTTTGTTGGTGGCGTAACGGCCGGTGGTGCACTGCGCCAGCATGGCGGCCAGCCACTGCCATTGGTACAACGTGCCGTCGGGGCGAATGGACAGGGGCGCATGGCGCTGGAACAGCCACTTCAAGGCCTTGAGCGGCACGCCCGGTGCGGCCCAGGGCGCGGCGTAGCCCGGTGAAACCTGACCGGCATTGGCGAAGCTGGTTTCCATCCCCACCTCGGGCTGGCGATCGATCACCGTGACCTGCAGACCCTGCCGCGCCAGTGCGTGCGCTGTCGTCACGCCCACCACACCGGCACCGAGCACCAAGACCTTCATGTTTTGCTCCCCACGATTTCAGGAAGAAGTCTACGGATCGGCAGCAGCAACTTTTGCTGTGTTATTGGAACATAGCCATATGTTTTGCCGTCGAAGTGAGATTCAATATGGCTAAAGCAGGTCAATCTACGGAGCGTACGAAAACGATTGCCGACGCCCTCTTGGGGGCGGCCCCCGGCACCTCACCCCGGGGCATACACCAGCAGGACCTGGACCGCTTGGACCTGCGCATCCTGGACGAGCTGCAGCGCCAGGGACGCTTGACGATGACCGAACTGGGCGAGCGCATCGGCCTGTCCACTTCGCCCGTGGCCGAGCGTGTGAAGCGCCTGGAGCGCCAGGGCGTGATCACGGGTTACCACGCGCGGGTGAACCCGGCGGCCATCGGGCGCTCGCTGCTGGTGTTCGTGGAGATCACCCTGTCGGCCAAGTCGCCCGAGGTGTTCGAGAAGGTCAAGCGCGAGATTCAGCACATGCCGCAGGTGCTGGAATGCCATCTGGTGTCGGGCACCTTCGACTATCTGGTGAAGGCACGTCTGGGTGAAATGGCCCAGTACCGGGAACTGCTGGGCGCCATCCTCAAGCGCATCCCGGTGCCGTCCACTTCCAACAGCTATGTGGTGATGGAGGAGGTGAAGGAGAGCACGGTGATGCCGCTGGGTTAGTTGCGTTAAATGGGGTCAGAGTCATTATTTCCACAGACCCCCATGGTCGGTGGAAATAATGACTCTGACCCCATTTAACGCGTTCATCCCCTACTCAAACCCCCGAAGCGCGGTCCTGCGCGAACTGCTGCGCATACGCGGCAAACCGCCCTTCATCCAGCGCCTGCCGCACTTCGCTCATCAGATTCAGGTAGTAGTGCAGGTTATGGATGCTGGCCAGCATGGGGCCGAGCATTTCGCCGCAGCGGTCCAGGTGGTGCAGGTAGGCGCGGCTGAAGGCGCCGCTCACCTTTCCGTCTTCGCCCGTGATGCCCTTGCAGGTGTAACAGGTGCAGGTGGGGTCCAGCGGCCGCTCATCGGTCTTGTGGCGGGCGTTGCGGATCTTCAGGTCGCCAAAGCGCGTGAACAGGTGGCCATTGCGCGCGTTGCGGGTGGGCATCACACAGTCGAACATGTCCACACCGTGCTGCACGCCGTACACGAGGTCTTCCGGTGTGCCCACGCCCATCAGGTAGCGCGGCTTGTTGGCGGGCAGGCGGTGCGGCGAGTGGGCTGTGAGGCGCAGCATGTCCTCCTTGGGTTCGCCAACGGACACGCCGCCCACCGCATAGCCGGGCAGGTTCAGTTCCACCAGCCGTTCCAGCGACTCCTGGCGCAGGTTCTCGTACATGCCGCCCTGCACGATGCCGAAGAGCGCGTTGGGGTTCTCCAGCCGCGCAAATTCCGCCTGGCAGCGCTTGGCCCAGCGCAGGCTGAGCTCCATCGACGCGCGCGCTTGCGCCTCGGTGGTGAGTTGCCCTGCCGTTTGGTACGGCGTGCACTCGTCGAACTGCATGACGATGTCGGAGTTGAGCACCGTCTGGATCTGCATGCTCACCTCGGGCGTGAGGAAGAGCTTGTCGCCGGTGACCGGGGATGCAAACCGCACGCCTTCTTCCGTGATCTTGCGGCCCTTGCCGTCTTCACCGGAGAGGCTCCACACCTGGAAGCCGCCGCTGTCGGTGAGGATGGGCTTGTGCCAGCGCTCGAAGCCGTGCAGGCCGCCGAACTGTTTGAGGATATCCAGCCCCGGGCGCAGCCACAGGTGGAAGGTGTTGCCCAGGATGATCTGCGCGCCCATCTCTTCCAGGCTGCGCGGCATCACGCCCTTGACGGTGCCGTAGGTGCCCACGGGCATGAAGATGGGCGTCTGCACCACGCCGTGGTTGAGCGTGAGCCGGCCGCGGCGGGCGTGGCCTTCGGTGCGAAGGAGTTCGAAGTGAAGCATGGCAGTGTCAGCTGGGTGCGCGCTGCAACAGCATCGCGTCCCCATAGCTGAAGAAGCGGTAACGCGCCTCGATGGCGTGGCGGTACAGCGCCATGATGTGTTCATAGCCCGCGAAGGCGCTGACCAGCATCATGAGCGTGCTCTTGGGCAGGTGGAAGTTGGTGATGAGCCCATCGACCACGCGGAAATCAAAGCCGGGCGTGATGAAGATATCGGTGTCGCGGGCACCGGACTGCAGGCGGCCGTCCGGCGTGCGGGCGGCGGATTCCAGGGCGCGCATGGTGGTGGTGCCGGCGGCCCACACGCGGCCGCCGCGGGCGCGGGTGTCTTCAATGGCGGCCACCGTGGCCTCGCTCACCTCGAACCACTCGCTGTGCATCTGGTGTTCGCGCAGGTTTTCGGTACGCACGGGCTGGAAGGTGCCCGCGCCCACATGCAAGGTGATGTTCGCGCGGCGAATGCCGCGTTCGTCCAGCGCGGCCAGCACGGCTTCGTCGAAGTGCAGGGAGGCCGTGGGTGCGGCCACGGCACCGGGCTTGGCGGCGAAGATGGTCTGGTAGCGGCTTTCGTCCTCGGCCG
The DNA here is from genome assembly GCA_027487995.1 of Rubrivivax sp. GTDB lineage: Bacteria > Pseudomonadota > Gammaproteobacteria > Burkholderiales > Burkholderiaceae_C > RFTU01. Next base: position 4,717 of record JAIYCN010000076.1, read on the forward strand.
AATCCTCATGCGTGATGTAGGGCGGCAGGGGCACGTGGCCGTGGCGCTGCAGCAGGGCCAGTGGGTCTTCTGGAAAGCGCAAATGGAAGAGCGCATTGTCCGGGCCACAGCGGCCCATCACCTGCGCATCAAACGCACCGGCGAAGCGCACCACCGAACCCACCTTGGGGGACTTGCTGGCGCGCACGTGGGCCCACACCTCGTGCTGGGGCAGCAGGCGCTCCACCAGGGCCTCCACCGCACCACCGGTGGACTTCTCGCCGAAGAGACGGGCCTTGATCACCTGAGTGTCGTTGAACACGAGCAGGTCGCGCGCATCCAGCAGGCCGGGCAACTCGCGGAACACACGGTCCACGGGTAGTTCGGCGCGGCCATCCAGCAGGCGTGAGGCGCTGCGCTGCGCAGCGGGGTGCTGGGCCACCAGCTCGGGCGGCAGGTGGAAGTCGAAATCGGCCAGCGTGTAGTCGCGGTCGATGCCGGGCCGTCCGGTGGGCTTGGAGGACAGGGGAACAGAAGGGTTCATGGCAGCAGGCTGTACCGGCCTGTGAAGTGGAGGCCTCGGATTTTTTCATGAAGCGCATGGGTTTGCCCGACGGGCACAATGCCCGCATGGCCAGCAGCGTGCCCACGACTGACAAAGCAGCCGCGAAATCCGCGCCCCAAAAGGCGATGGAGAAGATGGGCCTGAGGCGCGACATCGACCTGGCCCTGCACTTGCCGCTGCGCTATGAGGACGAGACGCGGCTGACCCCCATCGGTGAACTGCGGCACGGCCAAACGGCGCAGTGCGAAGGCGTGGTGCGCGATGCGCGGGTGGAGCTGCGGCCTCGGCGGCAGTTGATCGTGCGGCTGCAGGACGACAGCGGCGAGCTTGTTCTGCGCTTTCTGCACTTCTACCCCTCGCATCAGAAGAGCCTCGCAGCCGGCGCACGAATCCGCGCGCGCGGCGAGGTGCGTGGTGGTTTCTTCGGCCATGAGATGGTGCACCCCACCTTCAAGTCGGTGGACGACGCCACGCCTTTGGCCACCTCACTCACGCCGGTGTACCCCAGCAGCGCAGCCCTGCCTCAGGCTTATTTGCGCAAGGCGGTGGCCAGTGGCCTGAGCCGCGCCCCTCTGCAGGAGGTGTTGCCGCCGCATCTGGTGCGCCAAGGACTGCCGAGCCTGCGTGAGGCCTTGAACAGCCTGCATCACCCGAGCCCGCATGCCTCGCTGGCCGACCTGGAAGACCGCAGCAGCCCGGCCTGGCAGCGGTTGAAGTGGGAAGAGCTGCTGGCCCAGCAGATCAGCCAGTTGATGGCGCGTCGAGAGCGGGCCTTGCGCCGCGCGCCGCCCCTGCGCGCGGTCACCAGCGGGTTGCCCGAGCAGTTGCTGGCTGCGCTTCCGTTCCAGCTGACCGGCGCGCAGCAGCGGGTGGTGCAGGAGATTGCACAAGACCTGGCCGGCACCGAACCCATGCACCGTCTGCTGCAGGGCGATGTGGGGTCAGGCAAGACGGTGGTGGCCGCGTTGGCAGCGGCCGTGGCCATTGATGCGGGCTGGCAGTGCGCGCTGATGGCGCCCACGGAAATTCTGGCGGAGCAGCACTTCCGCAAATTGGTGGGCTGGCTGGCGCCCCTGCTGGAAGCTCGTGGGCAATGCGTGGCCTGGTTGACTGGCAGCGTGAAGGGCAAGGTGCGCCAGCAAATGATGGCGCGCACGGCCAGCGGCGAAGCGGCCCTGGTGGTGGGCACGCAGGCGGTGATTCAGGATTCCGTGCAGTTCGCGCGCTTGGGCCTGGCGCTGATCGACGAGCAGCACCGCTTCGGTGTGGCGCAGCGCTTGGCCTTGCGGCACAAGCTCGAAGGCACCGCCGACGATGGCACGGGCCTGGAGCCTCACCTGCTGATGATGACGGCCACGCCCATCCCGCGCACGTTGGCCATGACCTACTACGCCGACCTGGCGGTGAGCACCATCGACGAACTGCCGCCGGGCCGCACGCCCATCGTCACCAAGGTGTTTGCGGACTCACGGCGCGAGGCGGTGATCGCCCATATCCGGGAAGAGGCCGCCGCAGGCCGGCAGATCTACTGGGTGTGCCCGCTGATCGAAGAGAGCGAGGCCCTGGACCTGCAGAACGCCACCGAGACGCACCAGCACTTGAGCGCGGCGCTGGACGGAATGATGGTGGGCCTGCTGCACGGGCGGATGACGCCTTCGGAAAAGGCGGCCGTGATGTCACTGTTCAGCGGTGGGCAGATGCCGGTGCTGGTGTCCACTACCGTCATCGAAGTGGGCGTTGATGTGCCCAACGCCAGCCTGATGGTGATCGAACACGCCGAGCGCTTTGGCTTGGCGCAGCTGCATCAGTTGCGCGGCCGGGTGGGGCGCGGTGCGGCGGCCAGCGTGTGCGTGCTGCTCTACACGCCGCCGCTGTCGGACACCGGCAAGGCGCGCCTGAAGGCCATGGCCGAAACGAATGACGGTTTCGAGATTTCGCGGCGCGACCTCGAAATCCGCGGCCCAGGCGAATTCATGGGCGCGCGGCAAAGCGGCGACGCGCTGCTGCGCTTCGCGGACCTTCAGGAAGACTCGGCCCTGCTGCAGCATGCGCGGGCGGTGGCGCCGCGTCTGTTGGATGAACACCCCAGCGCGGCGGCAGCGCATGTTCAGCGGTGGTTGGCTTCGAGGGTGGAGTACCTCAAAGCCTAGCGTCGGTGGAAGAAATGGGGTCAGACCCCTTTTTTCTGCGAACAATTGTTCGCGAAAAAAATGACTCTGACCCCATTAAATTTCCAGGTTGTCGATGAGGCGTGTGGTGCCCAACTTGGCCGCGGCCAGCGCCACCAGCGGTTCCTGAGGATCCGTTGGCGCCTGCAGATCCGTACGCCGCCGAATGGTGAGGTAGTCCGGCTTCCAGCCGCGCGCGGCAAGGGCCGTCATGGCTTCGGCTTCAATGGCCGGGATGGCCTGGACGCCCTCTTCGCGAACCCGTTGGCCCATGCGCTGCAACAGCGCATGCAGCTGCGGCGCCTCGGCACGCTCTTGCGCGCTCAGGTAACCATTGCGTGACGACAAGGCCAGGCCATCCTCAGCCCGCGTGGTGGGCCCGGCAATGATCTCGATGGGCAGCGCCATCTGCTGCACCATGTTGCGGATGATCATCAGCTGCTGATAGTCCTTCTGGCCGAACACGGCCAGGTGCGGCTGCACGATGTTGAAGAGCTTGTGCACCACCGTGGCCACGCCCACGAAGAAGCCCGGCCGGAAGTGGCCTTCCAGGATGTCGGCCAGCTCAGCCGGCGGGTGCACCTTGTAGCCCTGGGGCTGCGGATACAGCTCGCGCTCATCGGGTGCGAACACCAGGTCGCAGCCGGCTGACGAAAGCACGGCCACATCGGCCTCCATGGTGCGGGGGTAGCGGTCGAAGTCTTCGTTGGGCCCGAACTGCAGCCGGTTGACGAAGATGCTGGCCACGACCACGGAAGAACGCGGCCGCGCAATTCTCACGAGGTCCAGGTGCCCCTGATGCAGGTTGCCCATGGTGGGCACGAAGCCCACGACAGGTTGGCCGGCCAGGGCGGCACGCAGTTCAGCGATGGTGTGAAGGACACGGATGCTCATGATCCGCAAAGCCTACACGATGCCCGCAGCAGGCACCGCACGGTTCAGAAGCCGTGCACCGCCTCGTCCGGGAAGGCACCGCTCTTCACATCGGCCACGTAGCGGCTGACCGCCTCGTGGATGGAGGCTGAGCCGTCCATGAAGTTGCGCACGAACTTGGGCTTGCGGCCCGGGGTGATGTGCAGCATGTCGTGCAGCACCAGCACCTGCCCACTGCAGCCCACGCCGGCGCCAATGCCAATGGTGATGATGTTCGTTTCTTCCGTGATTTGCCGGGCCAGGGTGGACGGCACCAGTTCCAGCACCAACATGGCCGCGCCGGCGTCGGCCAGTTCGCGGGCGTGGGCGCGCAGCGTGGCCGCAGCGGCTTCATCACGTCCCTGTACCCGCCAGCCGCCCAGCGCGTGAACACTTTGCGGGGTAAGCCCCAGATGGGCACACACGGGCACGCCGCGCTCCACCAGGAAGCGCACGGTCTCAGCCGTCCAGCCGCCGCCTTCGAGCTTGACCATCTGTGCACCAGCGGCCATTAGGGCAGCGGACGAGCGCATGGCCTGGTCCGGGCCTTCGTGGTACGAACCGAAGGGCAGGTCGCCCAGCAGCCAGGCCGTGGGGTTGGTGCGCGCTACACAGCCCACGTGGTAGGCCATGTCCTGCAGTGTGACTGCGTTTGTGGAGTTGCGGCCCTGCAGCACCATGCCCAGGGAGTCGCCCACCAGCAGGCAGTCCACGCCCGCGTCGTCGAGCAGGGCAGCGAAGGCCGAGTCGTAGCAGGTCAGCATGGCGATCTTCTCGCCGGCCTTGTGCATTTCGCGCAGCTTGTGCAGGGTGAGGGGTTTGCGGTCCATGGTGGCTTCTCCGGTGCGCCAGGGCACTGCACCTTGATGGGGCGCGAGTGTAGCCATCCGCGGACAACCTCGGGGGGTCCGGTGCATCCAGCCGTCGCTTCCCGGCGCACAATGCCGCCATGACCCTGACCGAACTGCGCTACATCGTGGCCGTTGCCCGGGAAAAGCATTTCGGCCGTGCCGCCGAAGCCTGCTTCGTGTCCCAGCCCACGCTTTCCGTGGCCATCAAGAAGCTCGAGGAAGAGCTGGATGTGAAGATCTTCGAGCGGGGCGGCAACGAGGTGACCGTGACGCCGCTGGGCGAAGCCATCGTGCGCCAGGCGCAAAGCGTGATCGAGCAGGCCGCGGCCATTCGTGAGATTGCCGCGCGTGGCAAAGACCCTCTGTCGGGCCCGCTCAAGTTGGGCATCATCTACACAATTGCACCCTACCTGTTGCCCGAACTGGTGAAGAACACCATTGAGCGCGTGCCGCAGATGCCCTTGGTGCTGCAGGAGAACTTCACGGTGAAGCTGCTGGAGATGCTGCGCACCGGCGAGATCGACTGCGCCATCCTGGCCGAGCCTTTCCCCGACACTGGCTTGGCCACCGCACCGCTGTATGACGAGCCCTTCCTGGTGGCCGTACCCAAAGCGCACCCGCTGGCCAAACGCAAGAGCATCCGCAGCGAAGAGATCAAGCAGGAGACCATGCTGCTGCTGGGCACAGGCCACTGCTTTCGTGACCAGGTGCTGGAGGTGTGCCCTGAATTCGCCCGCTTCTCGCAGGACGCCGAGGGCATCCGCAAGAGCTTCGAAGGCTCAAGCCTGGAGACCATCAAGTACATGGTGGCCTCGGGCATGGGCATCACCGTGGTGCCGCGCATGAGCGTTCCCGACGAGAAGGGTGGCCTGATCCGCTACATCCCCTTCGATGCCCCAGTGCCCACGCGGCGAGTGGTGCTGGCCTGGCGGCGCAGCTTCACCCGCTATGAAGCGATTGCCGCGCTGCGCAATGCGGTGATGGCCTGCAGACTCACTGGGGTCAAGCGCATCAATGGCTGAAGGTCGCGGCTGAAGGTCACGCCTGAAAACGCGCCGGCCTGGCGTGCGCTACAGCGGGCGCAGGCGCAGTGCCTCGAGGTCTTGCTCCGCTTGAGCCAACCTGGCCAGCAACTCTTCGTTTTTCCGTTGAAGCTCGCGCAGCTTGTCGCTCTTGTTCAGCAACTGCATCTGGACTGAGTCCACCGAATTGCGCGTGACGCGACGAAGCTCAATGAGGTGCGAAACCTGACGCGACAAGGCCTGCAGGCTGTCGATCTGCTGCTGCGTGAGCTCGCGGGGTTGATGGTCAATCACGCACACGGTGCCCAGGGCATGGCCACTTTGGCTGACGATGGGCGCCCCTGCGTAGAGGCGAATGTCCGGGCTGCCGGTCACCAAGGGATTCGCCGCAAAGCGCGGGTCCTGCGTGGCGTCAGGCACCACCAGGGGCTTGTCCGGCTCCAGGATGGCGTGGGCGCAGAAGGCTTGGTCGCGTGGGGTTTCACTGGCCTGCAGGCCCACCTTGGCCTTGAACCACTGGCGGTCTTCGTCGATCAGGGAAATCAGCGCAATGGGAGTTCCGCAGACATTGGAAGCCACGCGCACGATGTCGTCGAACATCTGCTCGGGCAAGCTGTCGAGCAACTGCTGCGCGCGAAGGGCGGCCAGGCGCGAAGTCTCATTGGCCGGATACGGCGCCCCAGCTGGCGCAGACGGCAGGCTTACCGCCACGGGCGTCGCTGCGCTGGCCGGGGCGGCTGGTGCGGAGGTGGTGAATACGTCCATGGCGTGGGGCAGGCGAGAGCACGCTTGCAGGTGGGTCCCTCAGAAGTGGGGCAACAGTAGGCCGTGTGCGAAGACTAATGCCCAGGGCATTCCTCTCCAAGCGCCAGCCGCGCCAGGGACGTGGGGTGCGTGAACTAATTCACGTGGCCTGCGCGGCCCGTGCCGACACCGCTCATGGTGAAAAAAGGCTATCGCGGAGATTGACGTAATTGAGTTGTTTTATATCGATCACAAAATAACAATAGCTTTCATCAACAACGCAACGGAGTCCTCCATGAGCAACCCCTTCCACAATCCCGAGTCGGTGACCATCCAGAACCTCGAGGCCGCCTTTGCTGGCGAATCCATGGCGCACATCAAGTACCGTTACTTCGCCAAGATCTGCCGCGAGGCGGGTGACATTGCCACCGCAGAAGTGTTCGAGGCCACGGCCGAGCAGGAGATCCTGCATGCCTTCGGCCACGCCGACCTGCTGTTCCCCAAGGCGCAAATGACGCCGGCCAAGGCCCTGCAGTTCGCCATTGAGGGCGAAACGTACGAGTACACCGAGATGTATCCGAAGTTCCGCCACGCCGCCGTGCAGGAAGGCAACGACGCGGCCGTGAAGGAAATGGACGAGCAGATTGCGGAATCGCGCGAACATGCGGACATGTTCAAGGCCGTGCTGGAGAAGGCGGCCAAGCGCTTTGCGGCCCTGGCCAAGGTGGAAGAAAAGCACGCCAACCACTACCAGGCCACCCTGGATGCGGTGAATGCCCGCCTGCCCAAGGCGGCTTGAGGTCTGCCGTTGGCTTTCAGCCCGACAGCCCTCTCCTGATTGATACCCGATTGAACCTTGATTGAAGAAAGCGAGTTCCCCATGAAGACCTACGTGTGTGTGGTTTGCGGTTATGTCTACGAAGAAGCCAAGGGCGACCCTGAGCACGGCATTGCGCCGGGCACGGCCTGGGCCGATGTGCCGGCTGACTGGGAGTGCCCGGATTGCGGCGTGGCCAAGGCCGATTTCGAGATGGTTGAGGTCTGAACCATGTCCGACCCTCTGGTGATCGTGGGCAGTGGCCTGGCGGGCTACACGCTGGCCCGCGAATGGCGCAAGCTCGACACCACCACCCCGCTGGTGGTGGTGAGCCGCGACGCGGCGGGCTTCTATTCCAAGCCCATGCTCTCCAATGCCCTGGCCGGTGGCAAGACGCCCGCCAGCCTGGTGATGAAGAGCGCCGAGCAGATGGCCGCGGACCTCAAGGTCACGGTGCTGCCGCGCACACAAGTGTTGGCGGTGGATGCGGCTGCGCGCACGGTCACGCTGGAGGGTGTGTCGCTTGACGGAGCCAGCAGTGCGGCCGAGGGGCACACGCTGCGTTATGGGCAACTGGTGCTGGCCTTGGGTGCCGACCCCATCCGCCTGCCGATTGCCGGCGATGCGGCCGCGCGAATCCGCTCGGTCAATGACCTGGATGACTTCGCCGCGTTTCTGAATGAGATCGAAGGCGCCCAGCGCGTGACCATCTTGGGCGCGGGTCTCATCGGTTGCGAGTTCGCCAATGACCTTTTGGCCCGCGGCATCCAGCCCACCGTGATTGACCCCGCGCCAAACCCGCTGGGGCGCCTGCTGCCGCCGGAGGCGGGTGCCTGGCTGAAGGCGCGCTTGACCGACGCGGGCATCACCTTCCTGAATGGCGTCGCGGCGGAGAAAGTGGAGGCAGCCGCCAGTGGTGGCTTGGCGGTCACCCTGACCGACGGCAGCCGCCTGTTGACCGATGCGGTGCTGAGTGCCGTGGGCTTGCGGCCGCGCGTGTCGCTGGCACAGGCGGCGGGTGTGATGACCGCACGCGGTGTGCTGACCGACCGATTCCTTCGCACGAGCGCTGAAGGCATGTTTGCGCTCGGCGACTGTGTGGAGGTGCAGCACGATGCACAGAGCCACGTGCTGCCTTATGTGATGCCCTTGATGCAACAGGCGCGGGCGCTGCCTGCCACCTTCGTGGGCAACCCCACGCCCGTGGCGTACCCCCCCATGCCGGTGACGGGGAAGACACCGGCGTGCCCCACC
>JAIYCN010000314.1 GCA_027487995.1 Rubrivivax sp.
AACAACCCGGTCGAAAAGCCGTGGTCCAGCAGCCAGCCGAACACGGGCGCGGCCACCGCAAAGCCCACGTCCAGCCCCGAGTACACCGTGCCGTAGACACGGCCGGTGGCGCCAGGCGGCGCGGCCTTGCGGATCAGCATGTCGCGCGAAGGCCCGGCCAGGCCGGTGCCCAGGCCCGCCAAGGCCACCAAGGCACCGCTGGCTACCGCCGGCAACCAACCGCTGCCGGCCAACAGAAGCAATGCGGCGGCCGCACTCAAGGCCACGGCAATCGTGCGCTCCAACCGCGGCGCGGACTTCACCAGGAAGCCCCCGGCCACCATCCCTAGCGCGCTGGCCACCATGTAGCCCGTGATCATCATGGCCACCCAGGTCAGGGGTTGGTCGTACAAGCGGGACAAGGCGGTGCCGATGAAGCTCTGAACGGCCGCCAGGGAACAGGTGCTCCAGAAGAAGAACAGGAAACACACCCAGACCGAAGGCAGACGGAGGAAGGCGAAGGTGGATTCCGGCGGGGCGGTCGCTGCCGCGCCACCCGAACCTGAACGGCCCGCGGCCGAGCCCGCCGGCTTACCACCAAGAGTGGAGCGCGGCGTCACCACGTCCGTGCGAAGCGCAGCAGAGCGCCACCACAGCAGACCGGCGACACACACCGCCCATACCGCGCACACCACCATGGCCCAGCGCCAGGACCCGCTCAAGCCCGCCACACCCGCAATCACCAGGGGCGAAGCCGCCCAGCCCAGGTTGCCGCTGATGCCGTGCACCGAGAAGGCATGGCCCAGGCGCGGGGCCGAGACCCGTTGATTCAGGATCGAAAAGTCGGCCGGATGAAATGGTGCGTTGCCCACGCCGGCCAAGGCCGCAGCCAACATGAAGCCCGCGTAGCCCTGCGCCCCCGCAGCCGCGAGCGCCGCCAAGGCAAAACAGCCCATCGCGCCCATGAGCACCGGCCAGGCCCCCACGCGGTCCACCAGGAAGCCGGCCATCGCCTGACCCACACCGGAGATGACGAAGAAGACCGAGACGAGGAGACCAAGTTCGGCATAGCTGAAGCCGTAATCGGCGGCCAGCATCGGGAACAGGGGCGGCAGCAGAAGATGGAAGAAGTGCGAGGTGCCATGGGCCAAGCCCACCAGCGAGATGACTTCCAGATCCTCATGGCGGGCCGGCGGCGGAATGGCCGCGTCCGGGCCAGCCTCATCCTTTAGGGCGACGACATTCATCAGGTCTATCCTACGCCGGACCGCCCTCCATCGGCACCCCGCGTACAGTACAGGCTTGAATCCGCCTGTCTTCCATGTCCGAATCCGTCCTGTTTGACTACCGCCGGGCCGATGCGGCCGGTGCCAGTTGCACCGCCCAAGCCTGGGCGAAGGTCCCGCCCCCCCTGTCGCCGGCCGAGCGTGCCGCCACCATCAGCCGCATCAAGGCGCTGCTGCAGGAGCGTCAGGCCGTGCTCGTGGCGCACTACTACGTGGATGGCGCCATCCAGGACCTGGCGCTGGAGACCGGCGGCTGTGTGGCCGATTCCCTGGAGATGGCCCGCTTCGGGCGTGACCACGCCGCGCGCACCCTGGTCGTGGCCGGTGTGCGCTTCATGGGCGAAACCGTCAAGATCCTCAGCCCCGACAAGCGGATTCTGATGCCCGACCTGGAGGCCACCTGCTCGCTGGATCTTGGCTGCCCGGCCGACGATTTCGCGGCCTTCTGCGACGCCCACCCCGACCGTGAGGTGGTGGTGTACGCCAACACCAGCGCCGCCGTGAAGGCCCGGGCCGACTGGATGGTGACCAGTGCCTGTGCCATCGACATCGTGCGCCATCTGCACGAGCAGGGCCGCAAGATCCTGTGGGCACCCGACCAGCACCTGGGCCGCTACATCCAGCGCGAAACCGGCGCGGACATGCTGCTGTGGCAAGGCGCCTGCATCGTCCACGACGAATTCAAGGGGCTCGAGCTGGAGTTGCTCAAGCGCGAGCATCCCGATGCGCTCGTGCTGGTTCACCCAGAAAGCCCCGAAGCCGTGGTGGCGCAAGCTGATGTCGTGGGCTCCACCACCCGTCTGTTGAAAGCGGTGATGGAGGGCGCCGCGTCCACCTACATTGTGGCGACCGACAACGGCATCCTGCACCGCATGCGCCAACTGGCCCCTGGCAAGCAGCTCATCGAAGCGCCGACCGCTGGCAACAGCGCCACGTGCAAGAGCTGCGCGCACTGCCCGTGGATGGCCATGAACGGGCTGCGCGGCATCCTGGATTGCCTGGAGCAGGGGCGCGGTGAGGTCTTGGTACACGAAGACATTCGGGCCAAGGCACAGGGCTGCATCGAGCGCATGCTGGCCTTCACCGCCGCCGCACCCAACATGACGCCCACCCCGGCCACTGGCCTGGTGCGCGGCATCGGCGCAGCCTGATCGGGCACCGCCATGTTCGAACACAACGAAACCCTTGAACAGGCGCGCCAGCGCAACGTGCAGGACGCGCTGCAGGAAGACATGGGCCGCTGTGACTGGACGGGTCTCTTGATCCCCGAGGGCCGTCGCGTGCAGGCCCAGGTGCGGGTGCGCGAAGAGGCCGTGCTCTGCGGCCGCGACTGGTTCGATGAAACGCTTGGCTCGCTCGACCCCCAGGCGCGGGTTCAATGGCACTACGCTGAAGGCCAGGACATGGCCCTGGACACCGTGGTGTGCGACATCGAAGCCGACGCCCGCGCCCTTTTGGCGGCCGAGCGCCCTTGCCTGAATTTCCTTCAGCTGCTCTCGGCCACGGCCAGTCTCACCCGCGCCCACGTGCGGGCCATCGAAGGCGCTTCACCCAACCCCCGCGGATGTGCGGTGCTGGACACCCGGAAGACCCTGCCCGGCCTGCGCCAGGCGCAGAAGTACGCAGTACGCGTCGGTGGTGGAGCCAATCAACGGCTGGCCCTGTGGCACGGCATCCTGATCAAGGAAAACCACATTGCCGCGGCGGGCGGCATTGCACCGGTGATGGCCCAGGCCCTCGCCCTGAACAGTGGTGTGGACATCCAGATCGAGGTGGAGAGCCTCGAAGAGCTTCAAGAGGCGCTGCAGGCTGGTGCCACCAACATCCTGATCGACAACTTCACGCTCGACCACATGAGGGATGCGGTTCGCATCGCCGCAGGCCGCGCACTGCTGGAAGTGTCGGGTGGCGTGACGCTTGGTCAGTTGCGCGACATCGCGGCCACCGGCGTGGACCGCATTTCCATCGGCAAGCTCACCAAGGACGTACGGGCGGTCGACTTCTCGATGCGCGTGCTGTCACGCCTGTAGTCTCAGGCCCCGTTGCCCAGGCCCATCGACACACCAGTGCGGTCGCGCTCCGGGCGCACCAGGATGGTGGGGAAGCTCACCGGCAGCGTGTGCGGGTAGTCGCGGGAGTAATGCAGCCCGCGGCTTTCCTGGCGCGAGAGCGCTGAGCGCACGATGAGGTCGGCGCAATCCACCAGGTTGCGCAGCTCCAGCAGGTCCCGGTTCACGCGGAAGTGCGCGTAGTACTCGTGGATCTCACTGCGCAGCAGCGCAATCCGGTGACGGGCCCGCTCCAGGCGCTTGGTGGTGCGCACGATGCCCACGTAGTTCCACATCATCAGCCGCAACTCGTCCCAGTTGTGGGCAATCACGACTTGCTCGTCCGCGTCGGCCACCTGGCTTTCGTCCCACGGTGGCAGCACCGCCATCACAGGCGCATCGGCCTGCCGGATGGATTGTGCGCAGGTGCGCCCCACCACCACGCATTCAAGGAGTGAGTTGCTGGCCAGGCGGTTGGCCCCATGCAGGCCGGTGTAGGTGGCCTCGCCCACGGCGTACAGCCCCGGCAGATCGGTGCGGCCCAGGAGGTCCGTGACCACACCGCCGCAGGTGTAGTGCGCCGCCGGCACCACGGGGATGGGCTGGCGCGCAATATCGATGCCCAGGGCGCCGCAGCGCGCATGGATGGTCGGAAAGTGTTCCTTGAGGAAGGCCTCGCCCAGGTGCGTGGCATCGAGCCACACATGATCCACACCGTGCTTCTTCATTTCGAAGTCGATGGCGCGGGCCACGATGTCACGCGGGGCCAGTTCGGCCCTCTCGTCGTGGCGCGGCATGAAGCGCGCGGCCTCGCCTTCAAGACCCGGCACCTTGAGCAAGGCGCCCTCGCCACGCAGGGCTTCGGTGATCAGGAAGCTGCGTTCCTGCGGGTGGTACAGGCAGGTGGGATGGAACTGGATGAATTCCATGTTGCCCACCCGACACCCGGCGCGCCAGGCCATCGCAATGCCGTCCCCAGTGGCGGTATCGGGGTTGCTGGTGTAGCGGTACACCTTGCCCACGCCACCGGTGGCCAGCACCACCGCACGTGCCGGCAAGGTGCGCACCTCGTCGGCTTCGATATCCAGGGCATACACGCCGTAACAGCGCGGGCTTTCGTGCCGCTTGAGCAGGCGCGAGGTGATGAGGTCCACCGCCATCCACCGCTCGCGCAACGTGATGCGGGGATGGGCCCGCGCCGCCTTCAACAGCGCCTGATGGATGGCCAGCCCGGTGGCGTCGGCCGCGTGGGCGATGCGCCTTACCGCGTGGCCGCCCTCCTTGGTGAGGTGCAGGCCCAGGGGGCCATCGGGGTCTTCCGAGAAGGCCACGCCCTGTTCCACCAACCACTGGATGGCCTGCGCGCTGTTCTCGGCAATGAAGCGGGCCGTCTGCTCGTCCACCAGGCCCGCACCGGCGTCCTGGGTGTCGCGCACATGGGATTCGATGCTGTCGTCGGCGCCCAGCACGCCCACGATGCCGCCCTGCGCCCAGGCCGTGGCCGCTTCGCTCAGGCTGCGCTTGGCCAGCACCACCACCGGCATGTGGTCGGCCAGTTGAAGCGCGGTGGTGAGGCCCGCAAGGCCGGCACCAATCACCACCACAGGCGCATCCGCGCCGTTGAGTCCTTCGACCGTCATCCGTCGATTCTAGGAGTGCACTTCAGTGCACCACCCGCTCGAAGGTGAATTGCCCCTCGCTGAGGTCAACCGGGATCACATCCTTGGGGCCGAACCGCCCCTGCAGGATGAGCTTGGCCACCGGATTCTCGATCTGCTGCTGAATGGCGCGCTTCAAGGGGCGAGCACCGAACACCGGGTCGAACCCCACCTTGGCAATCTCGGCCAGCGCCGCAGCCGACACTTCCAGGCGAATCTCCATCTTCTCCAGGCGGCTCTGCAGCAGCTTGAGTTGGATGCGCGCGATGGACTCGATGTGTTGCGCCTCCAGCGCGTGGAAGACCACGGTTTCGTCGATGCGGTTGAGGAACTCGGGCCGGAAATGCGCCTTCACCTCTTCCCAAACGGCTTCGCGGATGAGTTCGCTGTGCTGGCCGGCCATCTCCATGATGCGGTGCGAGCCCAAGTTGCTGGTCATGATGATGACGGTGTT
>JAIYCN010000295.1 GCA_027487995.1 Rubrivivax sp.
ACCGCGTCATCCCCAAGGGCCATCGCAACAACGTCACGCTCGGCCGCCAGGCCCTGTTGTCTTGCCTGCAGCGCACCGCCATCCTCACCAGCGACAAGTTCAAGGGTGTGCGCCTGAACGTGGAAGCCGGGCTCATGCGCATTGCCTCCAGCAACGCCGAGCAGGAAGAGGCCAGCGAGGAAATCGAGATCGACTACGCGGGCGACGCCATCGAAATCGGATTCAACGTGAACTACCTGATGGATGCCCTGGCCAACATGACGCAAGAAATGGTGACGGTGGAACTGCAGGATTCGAACTCGAGCGCGCTGCTCACCATTCCGCAACAGGGCGGCTTCAAGTACGTCGTGATGCCCATGCGCATCTAAACAAAGAACAACATGTCCGATCAACAGAACACGCCCGAGCAGAACCCCAATCCCACACCCGCCGACACCGGATATGGTGAAGGCAGCATCCAGATTCTTGAAGGCCTGGAGGCCGTCCGCAAGCGCCCGGGCATGTACATCGGCGACACGTCCGATGGCACTGGACTGCATCACCTGGTGTTCGAGGTGGTGGACAACTCCATCGACGAGGCCCTGGCTGGCCACTGCGACGACATCACCGTCACCATCCATTCCGACAACTCCATCTCAGTCATCGACAACGGCCGCGGCATTCCCACCGGCGTGAAGATGGACGACAAGCACGAGCCCAAGCGCAGTGCGGCCGAGATTGCGTTGACGGAGCTGCACGCTGGCGGCAAGTTCAACCAGAACAGCTACAAGGTGTCCGGTGGCGTGCACGGAGTGGGCATGAATTGCGTGAACGCCCTGAGCAAGTGGCTGCGCCTGACCGTGCGCCGCGAAGGCAAGGTGCACCACATCGAATTCCGCAAGGGTGTGCCGCAAGACCGCGTTCTGGAGATGCGCGAGGGCTTCGAAGTCAGCCCCATGAAGGTGATTGGCGAGACCGACAAGCGCGGCACCGAGGTTCACTTCCTGCCCGACACTGACATCTTCCAGCAGAACCACGAGTTCCACTACGACATCCTGGCCAAGCGCCTGCGCGAACTCTCCTTCCTCAACAACGGCGTGAAGATTCGCCTGGTGGACGAGCGCCACAACAAGGAAGACTTGTTTGCCTATGCTGGTGGTGTGAAGGGGTTTGTCGAGTTCATCAACCAGGGCAAGACGGCGCTGCACGGCAACATCTTCCATGCCATGGGCGACAAGGTGTCCGAACAGGGCACCAACATCGGCGTGGAAGTGGCCATGCAGTGGAACAACGGCTACAACGAGTCGGTGCTCTGCTTCACCAACAACATTCCGCAGCGCGACGGTGGTACCCACCTCACCGGTCTGCGTGCGGCGATGACGCGGGTCATCAACAAGTACATCGAAGACAACGAATTGGCCAAGAAGGCCAAGGTGGAGATTGCCGGCGACGACATGCGCGAAGGCCTGGCCTGTGTGGTGAGCGTGAAGGTGCCCGAGCCCAAGTTCAGCAGCCAGACCAAGGACAAGCTGGTGAGCTCCGAGGTGCGCGCGCCGGTGGAAGACATCGTAGGCCGCCTGCTCAACGATTGGCTGTTGGAGAACCCCAACGACGCCAAGGCCGTGTGCAGCAAGATCGTGGAAGCCGCGCGGGCCCGTGAGGCTGCTCGCAAGGCCCGCGAGGCCACGCGCAAGACGGTCATGGGCGGCATGGGGCTGCCCGGCAAGTTGGCCGATTGTCAGGAGAAGGACCCCGCCCTGTGCGAGATCTACATCGTGGAGGGCGACTCGGCCGGTGGCTCAGCCAAGCAGGGCCGCGACCGCAAGTTCCAGGCGATCCTGCCCCTGCGCGGCAAGATCCTCAACGTGGAGAAGGCGCGGTTCGACAAGCTGCTCAGCAGTGACGCCATCCTCACGCTGATCACGGCCCTGGGCACGGGCATCGGGCCTGAAGAATTCGACATCGACAAGCTGCGCTACCACCGCGTCATTGTGATGACCGACGCGGACGTGGACGGTGCGCATATCCGCACCCTGCTGCTGACCTTCTTCTACCGCCAGATGCGCGAACTGGTGGAGCGGGGCCACATCTACATTGCGCAGCCGCCGCTGTACAAGGTCAAGCACGGCAAGCATGAGCAGTACCTGAAGGACGGCCACGAGCTGGATGTGTTCCTGCTGAAGGTGGCGCTGGACGGCGCGCTGGTGGAGCCCGGTGGTGGCCGTGCGGCCATCAGTGGTGACGCTTTGGCTGAATTGGCCCGGCAGTACGTGGAGGCCACCAACGTCATCGACCGCCTGTCGGCCTGGATGGACGTGGAGGCGCTGCGCGCCATCAGTGACGGCCTCACCCTGAACCTGGACTCCGCGGCGCAGGCCGAGGCCTCAGCCCTGGCGCTGCAGGCCGCCGTGCACGACGCCGTGGTGGAAAGCGTCTATGACGCCCGCACCGACAAGCATGTGCTGCGCATTGGACGGCGCTTCCACGGCAACCTCAAGACCAGCGTCATCACCGCTGATTTCGTGCATGGTGCCGACTATGAGGTGCTCAGCCGTGCGGGTGTGACCTTCAAGGGGCTGCTGTCGGAAGACGCCGTGGTCAAGCGCGGCGAGGGCGACAAGCAGAAGGAACACAAGGCGGGCGACTTCCGCGCCGCCATGGCCTGGCTGATGCAGCAGGCCGAGAACTCAGTGGGCCGCCAGCGCTACAAGGGCCTGGGCGAAATGATCCCCGGCCAACTGTGGGAGACCACGATGGTCCCCACCGTGCGCCGCCTGTTGCGGGTGCAGATTGAGGACGCCATCGAGGCCGACCGCGTGTTCACGATGCTCATGGGCGATGAAGTGGAGCCGCGGCGCGACTTCATCGAGACCAATGCACTGAGGGCGGCGAACATCGACGTGTGAGGGTGGTTGCAGGCAGGGGTATGTCCTGAGAATGTCTCGG
>JAIYCN010000376.1 GCA_027487995.1 Rubrivivax sp.
CTTGGGTGTGGTCGCGGGTATCACACCCTTCAACTTTCCCGTGATGGTGCCCATGTGGATGTTCCCGGTCGCCATTGCGGCGGGCAACACCTTCATCCTCAAGCCCTCCGAGCGCGACCCCTCGCCCTCGCTCTTCATGGCGCAACTGCTCAAGGAAGCCGGCCTGCCCGACGGCGTGTTCAACGTGGTGCAGGGCGACAAGCTGGCCGTGGACGGCCTGCTGACCCACCCCGATGTGAAGGCGCTGAGCTTTGTCGGATCCACGCCCATTGCCCAGTACATCTACGAAACCGGCGCGCACCACGGCAAGCGCGTGCAGGCCCTCGGCGGTGCGAAGAACCACATGGTGGTGATGCCCGACGCCGACATCGACCAGGCCGTGGATGCCTTGATCGGTGCGGGTTACGGCAGTGCCGGAGAGCGCTGCATGGCCATCAGCGTGGCGGTGCTGGTGGGCGACGTGGCCGACAAGGTCATTCCGAAACTGGCCGAGCGCGCCAGGGCACTGAAGATCAAGAACGGCATGGAGCTGGACGCCGAGATGGGCCCCATTGTCACGCGTGAGGCGCGCGACCGCATTGAGGGCTACATCAAGCTCGGCGTGGAAGAGGGCGCCAAGCTGGTGGTGGACGGCCGCGGCTTCAAGGTGCCCGGCCATGAGAACGGCTTCTTCACCGGCGGCACGCTGTTCGACCACGTGACGCCGCAGATGCGCATCTACAAGGAAGAGATCTTCGGCCCGGTGCTGGGCTGCGTGCGCGTGCCCGACTTTGCCGCGGCGGTGGACCTCGTCAATGCGCATGAATACGGCAACGGCGTGGCCTGCTTCACCAGCGACGGCAACGTGGCCCGCGAGTTCTCGCGCCGCATCCAGGTGGGCATGGTGGGCATCAACGTGCCCATCCCCGTGCCCATGGCCTGGCATGGCTTTGGCGGCTGGAAGCGCAGCCTGTTTGGCGACATGCACGCCTACGGCGAGGAAGGCGTGCGCTTCTACACCAAGCAAAAGAGCGTCATGCAGCGCTGGCCTGCGAGCATCGGCAAGGGTGCCGAGTTCGTGATGCCTACGGCCAAGTAGGACGCTTGGCCCGTTAAGCCCCGATCACCCCCCCGTCTCGCCGCCGCACCACCACGGTGGCAGAGCGTGGCCGCCCATCGGCTTTGAAATCCGGCCAGTTTGAATGCTGGCGCGGGTTCTTCGGGTTCAGTCGCTCGCCCGCACCTTCGCCAGGATGCTGGACGTTGAGGAACATGGTGCGGCCATCGGGCGTCCAGGTCACACCCGTGACTTCGCAGTTCACCGGGCCCACCAGGAAGCGGCGTACTTCGCCGGTGGCCACGTCGCAGGCCAGCATCTGGTTGTTGCCCAGGCGCTGATGCGCACCACGGTTGAGGTTGGCTGGGCCGATGTCGGTTTGAATCCACAGCACACCGCGTGCGTCGAAGGCAATGCCATCAGGGCACCCAAAGGCGTCGCCCTTGATGTTGCCGCGTGAGTGGGCGTCGGCGGACTGCGCATCACCGGCCAGCATGAGGTGATTCCAGATGAAGACATCTCCATCGAAATCTCCGCGCTCCTGCCAGCGGATGATCTGGCCCATCACATTGTTGGCACGCGGGTTGGCCGCATCCACTCCCGGGTTGCCGGCCGTACCGCGCGCGCTGTTGTTGGTCAGCGTGCAGTAAACCCAGCGGCTCTTCTCGTCGATGGCCAGCCATTCAGGGCGGTCCATCTTGGTGGCGCCCAACAGGTCACTTGCCTGCCGCGCCTTGATCACCACGTCGCCTTGATCGGTAAAGCCATTGGCTGCGGTCAAGGAGTCCTGGCCCTGCACAAGCGGCAGCCAACGGCCCGTGCCATCCGCATCGAAGCGGGCCACGTACAACGTGCCGTGGTCCAGCAGTTCGCGGTTGGCCTGCGCGGCGGTGAGGCCGCCACCGGCCGGCTTGATGCGGTCGCGGCTGACGAACTTGTAGATGTACTCAAAGCGAGCGTCTTCACCCGAATACACCACAGCGCGACCGTCACGCGTGGTGGCCACCCACGCGCCTTCGTGCGCGGCGCGGCCCAGCGCGGTTCGCTTGATCGGCGTGCTGGTGGGGTCCATGGGGTCCAGCTCCACGATCCAGCCAAATCGGTTGGGCTCGTGCGGGTGCTTGGTGGCGTCGAACCGTTCATCGTGGTCCGGCCACTTGTTCCATCCGCCGCCGGCACGAACGCCCCAACGGCGCTCGTGTTCGCCGGGTTCCTTGGACCCGCGAAAGTAGCCGGCCCAGTTCTCTTCGCCGCTGATGTAGGTGCCCCAAGGGGTCTTGCCGCTGGCGCAGTTGCCCAGCGTTCCCAGGATGCGACGGCCTTGTGGGTCGGCGGCGGTGCGCATCAGCCGATGGCCTGCGGCAGGGCCTCCCACGGCAAAGGGCGTGCTCATGGTGACGCGCCGCGCATACCGTGAGGGTTGCACCATCTGCCATTGGTCGTCGCGCAGGGCCACCTCCACCACCGCCAGTCCGTGGGCGTTTTGGCTCTTGCGCACCTTTTCGGCCGATCCTTCGCCCAGCCCGTCCGGGTGCAGCAGGCCCTCGTCGGTGTATTCGTGGTTCATCGCCAGCAGGCCGCGGGTGTTGCCTGCACTGCCGCTGGGCGACACGGGGGCGGTGCCATCAGCGTTCAACGCGTAGAAGTGCAGTCCGTCGTGGTGCATGCCCATCTGCACCGCTTGGTCGTCCGCACTGTTGGACGCATCAAAGCGAAAGGCGGGCATGTTGCCGCGCACGCCGACGGGTTCGCCCCAGGCGGCCAGGGCGGTGGCCACATAGCCTTCGGGCACTTGGATGCGGTCGGCGGTGCTGGCAGGGATGCCCTTGAACCCCAGGTGGGTGGGGCTGCGTCCGCCGGTGGCGGGGGTGCCTGTGTCAGTGGCATGGCCTGACGATGAAGGGGTGGCGGCGCAGCCCACCAGTTGCGCTCCAGCGCCCAGGCCGCCCAAGGCCGACAACAGTGCCCCGCCGCCCATCCCCCGCACCCACAGGCGCCGTGCGGGGTTGGAGATGTCGTGGATGCTCGGGTTGGAGGACTGGTTGCTGTCCTCCATGTCGTCGAAATCTTTGGGCATGAGGCGGCCGGTTCGGGTTGAGCGGTGAATTCGTTTGTACTCTAGCCCACACCTCCGGTCCCTGACCTAATATCGAGCCCATGAACAAGGTGTTGTTGATCACAGGCGGGGGCCGGGGCATCGGCGCCGCCGTGGCGCGCTTTGCCGCGGCGCAAGGATGGGACGTGGCCGTGAATGCGGTGCGCGACATGGCCAGCGCCCAGGCTGTGGCGGATGATGTCCGCGCAATGGGGCGCCGTGCGCTGGCGGTGCAGGCGGATGTGTCAGACGAGGCCGCGGTGCGCGCCGTGTTCAACCGCATCGACACCGAACTGGGCCCGCTCACCGGCCTGGTGAACAACGCTGGCGTAGTGGACCGCGCGCAGCGGGTGGACGAGATGAGCCTGGCGCGTTGGCAGCGCATGTACGCCATCAACGTGCAGGGCACTTTCCTGTGCACACGCGAGGCCTTGCGGCGCATGAGCACGCGGCATGGCGGACAGGGTGGCTCCATCGTGAACCTGTCTTCGGCTGCGGCGCGCATCGGGTCGCCGGGGCAGTATGTGGACTACGCGTCGGCCAAGGCGGCCATCGACACCTTCACCCTGGGCTTGGCCCGCGAGGTGGCCACCGAGGGCGTGCGCGTGAACGGGGTACGGCCGGGCATCATCGACACGGAGATCCACGCCAGCGGCGGTGAACCCGACCGTGCACAGCGACTGGCGCCCCAGGTTCCCATGCAGCGGCCCGGCACCGCGGATGAAGTGGCGCAGGCGGTGGTGTGGTTGCTGTCGGATGCGGCCAGCTACACCACCGGCAGCATGGTGGATGTGGCCGGTGGGCGGTGAAGGGCGCGCTACAGTTGGCGCCATGACTGCACCCTACTCCAACGCCGCATCCTCCAAGACGAACGCGCAGGCCGCAGAATCCTCGGCTGGGTTGAACAAGACCTGGCTGCTCAAGGCCGCCGTGGTGGTGGCCCTGTTCGCCGCATTCGGGGTGTATTGCGTGGGCTTGCCTGCGCAGGCCGCCAGCTTGGCGACGTCATCGGCTTCCTCCGCGCTGGACAGCCTAAGCACCTCGGTTGGGGTGTTTTCCAATGCGGTCAGCGGGGTGAGCACCTCGTCTTCACCCGGAGCCGGCAAGGTGGCGCAGGGCGAGTACCTCATTGAACAGGCGCAGGCCTTGGCCGGTTCGCCGTCGCGCATGGCGGTGAATCTGCTGCCCACGGAGGCCGCGGCTGCGGAGGGTGCACAACCGTGGCAACTGCGCCTGCCCTGGAGGGCGCAACGCCCGCGGGTCCGCGCTTTGACCGCGCGCTGCGCCTGCGAGCGCGCGCCGGTCCAGCGAACGCGCTGGCAAGACCGCGGCAGCCGCGCGCTGGCGCCGTGTGCAGAC
>JAIYCN010000319.1 GCA_027487995.1 Rubrivivax sp.
GACGCTGGTCACGCTGCCGCCGGTCAGTCCCTGCCAGAGCGAGTCGTTCAGGGTGAACGTGAAGGGCGCGTTGGCTGGCGGGGTGGTGCCGGTCGCCTTGCCATCGATCTGGAAGTGGTAGGTCGCGTCCGCCGTGGCCGTGAAGGTGACGAGCGCGCTGGTCGCGGCCTCCGTGCCGGCGGTCTGCGTGTCGTGCTGGTCGTTGGCGGCGATCAGGCGCAGGTCGGCGAGGCTGCTACCGGAGTAGACCGCGAGGATCGGGTCGAAGCCTTCGCTGGCGAGCCCCGCCTGGAAGCGGCCGCTCACGGGCGCGGTCCAGCGGTACCACAGGGATTTGCCGCCGGTCAGGCCGAGGATCCGCGGCTCGCCCGGCTCGAGGGTGGCGGAGGCGTTGGCGGCGTCGATCCGGGCGGAGCGCCCGGCGATTACCTGTGCGCCCGCGAAGGCGTCGTTGGTGGGAATCGCCCCGAGGTCGAGCAGCGTGAGCCCGGCAGTGACGGCCGCGCCCGCCTTGCCCGCGACGACGATCTGGTAGGGCACGCCGGCCTCGGCCTGGAACTCGAGCCGCGAGGTCACACGCCCGGGCTCGTCGTCGTTGGCGGCCACCGGGGTGAGGGCCCCGAGAGCCGTGCCGGTGAACACCCCCAGGAGGGTGTCGTAGCCGCTGCCCGTGGTCGAGAGGCGCACCCGGGCGGAGGCCGTCGGAATCCATTCCCACCAGAGCGAGGCCACGGGGGTCTGGCCGGCGATGCCCGGTTCGTTCTCGAGGGTCGCGCCGAGGTTCACGTTCCGCACCGCGGCGTTGCCGCCGGCGAGGCGGGAGCGGGCGGTGAAGTCGTCGTTGAACGGCCGGTTGTCCGTGGAGCGCAGCGCCCGGTCGAGGTTCAGGCGGCCCCCGGTCTGCACCCGCCCGCGGAAGGCGGGGACCGGGTCGACGTGGCGCAGGACGCGGTTGACCAGCTCGCGGTAGGTGTCCCCGGGGAATTGCGCCCGCAGGAGGGCGAGCGCCCCGGCGACGTGCGGCGCCGCCATCGAGGTGCCGGAGCGGGAGGCGTAGGGTGGCGTGCCGGTGGGCCAGGTCGACCAGATCTCGGACCCCGGGGCGAACAGCTCGACCGATCCCGCGCCGAAATTGGTGCTCAGGGCGGCGTCGTCGCGGCTGGTGGAGTTGGCCACCGCGATGACGTTCTCCAGCCGGTAGCTCGCCGGGTAGTGGGCGAGCAGCTCCATGTTCGCCCCGTCGTTGCCGGCCGCCGCCACGAACAGGATGCCCGCGGCCCGCGCCCGCAGGAGCGCCTCACGCTCGGCCGGATCGAACTGGGTCACCGGTCCGGCGGCCGCGCCGTAGCTGCCATTGATGATGCGCGCCCCGTGCCGGATCGCGTAGTCGATGCACTCGATGCCGTCGGAAGTGGAGCCCCGCCCCGCGCTGGTCCCGGTGCCGCCACGGAGGAACTTCAGGCCCATCAGCTTCACCCGCCAGGCGACCCCCGTGATCCCGACGCCGTTGTTGCCCACCGCCCCGATGATGCCCGCGACGTGCGTGCCGTGGCCGAGGTCATCGGCGGGATTGCCGGAACCGGTGATCGCGTTGATGCCGTGGATGTCGTCGATGTAGCCGTTGCCGTCGTCGTCGCGCCCGTTGCCGGGAATTTCGCCCGGATTGACCCAAAGGTTGGCGGTGAGGTCGGGGTGGTCCGTGCGGATGCCCGAGTCGATCACCGCGACGATGACCTCGGCGGCGTCGGTGCGGAGGTCCCACGCCCGGGTCGAGCCGAGGTCGGCCCCGGCGATGCCGTTGTTGGCGCCGGTGTTCCGGTGCGGCCACTGGCGGCCGGCGAAATCCGGGTCGTCGGGCACCACGGTGGCCTGGCGCAGGTGGTCGCGCTGGACGTACTCATAGCGGCCCGAGGCGGCGAGGCGGGCGACCGCGGCGGGGACCGTCTCGCCCGCGGGCAGTTCCAGTAGCCGCAGGCCGTCGAAGCGGTCCCAGCGGCGGCGCAGGCGGACCCCCTCCCGGCGCTCCGCGCTGTCGGCCTCGGCGTGCCGGTCGGCGCGCGGTTTGGCGAGCACGACGCCATCCCGGTACCCTTGCGCCAGTTCGCGGGGCGTGAAGCCGTCCGGGGCGGGTTCGGCGGCCGGCAGCGAGAGGCCGAGCAGGAGGGGGAGAAGCCGGTGCGGCGGGATCTTCAAGGCGCCGGCAGGCTAGGGGGCTCCGCGCCCGGGAGACAAGCGGGCGCGGGCGGGGACCTCAGAACTGGAGCGTGACGGTCGCGATCGCCGTGCGCGGTTCGCCGTACTGGAACGTGCCGTTGAGGTAGTGCTTATCCAGCAGGTTGCGGACGTTCAGGCGGATGTTGGCCGGCTGGTTGCCGAGCTTGGTCGCGTAGCCGAGGAGCGCGTCGAACAGCACGACCGGCTCGCTGATGATCGGGATCGTCCAGCTCGGATGGACGTACGTCTTGCCCAGCGAGTTGATGCCGCCGCCCACGTAGAAGCCCTTGAGGGCCCCGCCGGTGAAGGTGTACTTCTGCCAGAGGTTCACGCTGTAGCGCGGGACGGACTCGAGGTGGGAGCCGACCTCGCGGGGAGACGCCGGGTTCGAGAGTTCGTTCTTCTCGAGGAAGTAACTCGCGGAGAGCAGCGCCTGGTACGAGGGCCGCGGCGTCCAGACCCACTCCGTCTCAATGCCGCGGGCCCGGGTCCGGCCGGCCGCCACGCGCACGGTTGCGCCGGGGAGTTGGTAGAGCACCTGGTTGGCGATGTCGACGTCGAGCCGGTTGGCCTCCTCGTTGCTGAAGTAGGAGAGGGTGCCAAGGAGCACGCCCGCGCCCACGTCGAACTTGGCGCCGCC
>JAIYCN010000261.1 GCA_027487995.1 Rubrivivax sp.
CCAAGGACGTGGCCATGCACATCGCTGCGATGAAGCCTGCCGCCCTGTCCAGCGCCGAAGTGCCGGCCGACCTGGTCGAGAAGGAGCGCAAGATCGCCACCGAAAAGGCTGCCGAGTCGGGCAAGCCTGCCGACATCGTGGCCAAGATGGTCGAAGGCTCGGTGCAGAAGTTCCTCAAGGAAGTCTCTCTGCTGGACCAGGTCTTTGTGAAGGCCGCCGACGGCAAGCAGACCGTGGCCGCGCACCTCAAGTCCACCGGCACCACCGCCAAGGGCTTCACCCTGTACGTGGTGGGCGAGGGCATCGAGAAGAAGCAGGACGACTTCGCGGCCGAGGTGGCGGCGCAGGTGGCCGCGGCCTCCAAGGCCCAGTAAAAGCCCAGTAAAGGCCCATACCGGCAACTGCCCCGCCGGGTTCCTTCTGGTGGGGCTTCACGGCCGGCGGCGCGGGCGGGCTTTTCCCATCCGCGCCGGGCTTCCGACCCCTTACACTGGGGTGCTGTTTGACTGCTCCTGACGCCTGCGCATGCCCGCTTACCGACGCATCCTCCTGAAGCTCTCTGGTGAAGCCCTGATGGGCAACGATGCCTACGGCATCAACCGCGCCACCATCGTGCGCATGGTGCGCGAGGTGGCGGAGGTGACGCAGTTGGGCTGCGAGGTGGCGGTGGTCATCGGCGGCGGCAACATCTTCCGCGGCGTGGCCGGCGGATCGGTGGGCATGGACCGCGCCACAGCCGACTACATGGGCATGCTGGCCACGGTGATGAACAGCCTGGCCTTGTCCGACACCATGCGCCAGGAAGGCCTCACGGCCCGGGTGATGAGCGCCATCAGCATTGAGCAGGTGGTCGAACCTTATGTGCGCCCCAAGGCGCTGCAGTACCTCGAAGAGGGCAAGGTCGTCATCTTCGCGGCCGGCACGGGCAACCCCTTCTTCACCACCGACACCGCCGCGGCCCTGCGCGGGGCGGAAATTGGCGCCGAAGTGGTGCTCAAGGCCACCAAGGTGGACGGCGTGTACAGCGCCGACCCCAACAAGGACCCCACAGCCACCCGCTACACCGAAATCAGTTTCGATGAGGCCATCTCGCGCAACCTGGCGGTGATGGACGCCACAGCGTTTGCGCTGTGCCGTGACCAGAAACTTCCCATCAAGGTCTTCAGCATCTTCAAGTCCGGCGCGCTCAAGCGCGTGGTGATGGGCGAGGACGAGGGCACCTTGGTGCACGTGTAATCCACGTACGCCGCCAGAAGCACCAGCATCAATTCAGCAACCCAACCTTCTTTCAAGATCCCGAGCACCATGACGATCGCCGACATCAAGAAGACGGCCGAGCAGAAGATGGCCAAGTCCATCGAGGCCCTCAAGGGTGAGTTGCAGAAGATCCGCACCGGCCGTGCCCACCCCGGCATCCTGGACCAGGTGCAGGTGGACTACTACGGCTCGATGGTGCCCATCAGCCAGGTGGCCAACGTGAGCCTTCTCGACGCGCGCACCATCAGCGTGCAGCCCTGGGAAAAGGGAATGGGCCCCAAGATCGAGAAGGCCATCCGCGAGAGCGATCTGGGCCTGAACCCCAGCACGCAGGGTGACCTGCTGCGTGTGCCCATGCCAGCCCTGACCGAAGAGCGCCGCCGCGAATTGACCAAGGTGGTTCGCAGCACGGGTGAAGACGCCAAGGTGGCCGTGCGCAACCTGCGCCGTGACGCCAATGACCAGCTCAAGAAGCTGGTCAAGGAAAAGCTGGCCAGCGAGGACGACGAGCGCCGTGCACAGGACGACGTGCAGAAGCTCACCGACCGAACCGTGGCCGAAGTGGACCGCCTGGTCCAAGGCAAGGAAGCGGAGATCATGGCGGTTTGACCGCCGTGAATCTGCAAGGCAAGGCCTGTGAAGTCTGACAGCCCGCCCCCAGTGCCACCGGTGCCCCGGCACGTGGCCATCGTGATGGATGGCAATGGTCGTTGGGCCACCCAACGCGGGTTGCCGCGGCTGTTGGGCCACAAGGAGGGCGTGGAGGCCCTGGTGAGGGCCGTGCGCGCCTTCACGAACAAAGGCGTGCAGACCCTCACGGTCTACGCCTTTTCCACCGAGAACTGGAGCCGCCCGGAGCCGGAGGTTTCAGGCCTGATGTCGCTGGTGCCCACGGCCATGAAGGCCCACCTCGAACAACTGGCCCGCCAGGGGGTTCGGCTGCGTGCGGTGGGTGACCTGAGTGCCTTGTCACCCAAGGTGCGCCAGGCGTTCGCCCGCATGGAGGAGTACACAGCGGGCAACCGGCGTGTGACCCTGAATGTGGCCTTCAATTACGGCGGGCGCTGGGACGTGGTGCAGGCCTGCCGCCGTGCGATGGCCGATGGCGTGGATCCCCAGGCCCTGGACGAGCGCACGCTCAGCCGCTACACGGCCCTGGCCGACACCCCGGATCCCGACCTGCTGATCCGCACGGGTGGCGAATGCCGCTTGAGCAACTTCCTGCTGTGGCAGCTGGCCTACGCCGAGATGTTCTTCACCGAGCGCCTGTGGCCCGAGTTCGACGACGAGGATGTGAACCAGGCGCTGGCCTTCTACGCGTCACGCGAACGTCGTTTCGGTTCCTTGCCGGGCCATCACCCACCGGCCGCCGGCTTGGCCGCGCATGGCTGATCTCAGGTCTGGGTCTTTCACCTTCGGCTGCTGCGCGCGGTCGATGAATTCTTGGCGGTCCTGATGCTGCGGCAACGTGTGATCACCGCCGTCGTCCTGGTGGCCCTGCTGCTGCCCACCCTGGTGGCCGATTCATCGTTGCCCTTCAGTCTGTTTGCCTTGGCCTTGGCCGTGGCCGGGGCGTGGGAATGGGGGCGGCTCAATTCGCTCAAGCATGTCAGCGCCTTGGCCTACGCGGCCCTGGTGTTGGCCGGCGCCGTGGCCACGCTCGTGTTCGACGGTGCGCTGGCACAGCCGGGCGTGGGGTGGGCCTGGCTGACCGTGGTGTGGGTGATGCTGTGCCTCGTCTTGATGCCCCAGGGACCACAGGGCTGGGGGCGGCTGCCGGCCGTGCTTCGCCTCTTGTTGGGCTTGGTGGTCATGTACAGCACATGGCTGGCCTTGACGGCTGCGCGCGGGGTAGGGGTCAACTTCCTCTTGTCCGTGATGTGCATCGTGTGGGCCTCGGATGTGTCGGCCTACTTTGCCGGTCACCGCTGGGGTCGCCGCAAGCTCGCCCCCACCATCAGCCCGGGCAAGACCTGGGAAGGCGTGGCGGGGGCCTGCGTGGGCGTCCTGGTGCTGGCCCTGGGGTGGATGCTGGTGGAGCACCAGGTGAACCTGGGGTCGCCCAGCATCTTTGCCCGTGCGTTGAAGGACTTCGGCGTTCCGGGCCTTCTGTTCATCGTCACGGCCCTGGTGGCGCTGGGCGTGGTGGGCGACCTTTTTGAATCGATGATCAAGCGGGTGGTGGGTGCCAAGGACAGCAGCCGACTCCTGCCGGGGCACGGTGGTGTGCTGGATCGTGTGGATGCCTTGTTGCCGGTGCTGCCGGCAGCCATGGCGGTGCTGGCCTTGGGGGGACGATGAGCGGCAAATTGCGCCTGACGGTGTTGGGCTCCACGGGCTCCATCGGCACCAGTACCTTGGACGTGGCTGCGCGCCACCCGGACCGCATTGAAGTGCGGGCCTTGTCCGCGCACAGCCGGGTGGATGAACTGGTGGCGCAGTGTCTTCAGTGGCATCCGCGTCATGCGGTGGTCACCGATGCCGCCAAGGCCGCTGACGTGGCGCGTCGCTTGAAGGATGCCGGGTGCCGCACCGAGGTGCTGGCCGGGCCCGAGGCGTTGTGCGAGGTGGCCGCTGACGCTGAAGTGGATGCGGTGATGGCGGCCGTGGTGGGCGCGGCGGGCTTGCCGTCTTGCCTGGCCGCCGCCCGTGCGGGCAAGCGACTGTTGCTGGCCAACAAGGAAGCCCTGGTGGTGGGAGGCGCCGTGTTCATGCGGGCGGTGAAGGATGGCGGCGCCACCCTCATCCCCATCGACAGCGAACACTCGGCCATCTTCCAGTGCCTGCCCGAAGACCGCCGGACGTGGGCGCAGCGCGTGGACCACATCATCTTGACGGCCTCTGGTGGTCCTTTCAGGCAGCGCGACCCGGATTCGCTGGAGGCGGTGACGCCCGATGAAGCCTGCGCCCACCCGACGTGGGTGATGGGGCGCAAGATCTCGGTGGATTCGGCCACCATGATGAACAAGGCCCTGGAGGTCATCGAGGCACGTTGGCTGTTCGACCTGGAGCCCTCGCGCATCAGGGCGGTGATCCATCCACAAAGCATCGTGCACTCGATGGTGGTGTGCCGCGACCAGTCCGTGTTGGCGCAACTGGGTACGCCGGACATGCGCGTGCCCATTGCCTATGGCCTGGCCTGGCCCGAGCGCATCGAGTCCGGCGCGCAGGGTCTGAACTGGACGGCGCTCAAGGCCCTGACCTTTGAGGAGGCCGACGAGCGACGCTTCCCGGGGTTGTTCCTGTCCTGGCATGCGCTGCAGGGTCCTCTGGGCAGCACGGCGGTGCTCAACGCGGCCAATGAAGTGGCCGTGGAGCGCTTCCTGGCCGGGCGGATCGGATTCATGGACATCTACCGGCTCAATGCCCGTGCCTTGTCGGAGATCGACCCGCGCCTGGGGCCGCAGGCCGGCGTGGACGACCTGATCGACCTGGATCAACGCGTGCGGGTGCAGGTGGGCCAGTGGTCTGATGCCACCGGCCGCTGACCGTTTGTTGATGGCTCCCACATGACCACGTTGCTGTCTTTCCTGCTGACCATTGCCGTGCTGGTCACGGTGCATGAATGGGGCCACTACCGGATGGCGCGTGCCTGTGGCGTGCGTGTGCTGCGTTTTTCGGTGGGCTTTGGTCCGGTGCTGCTCAGGCGCCAAGCACACCCCGAGGCCACCGAGTGGGTGCTCTGTGCCTTGCCGCTGGGCGGCTATGTGCGGATGTTGGATACCCGCGAAGATGAGGTGCCACCTGCCCAACGCGAGGTGGCCTTCGATCAGCGGCCCTTGTTCCAACGGTCCCTGATCGTGGCGGCAGGCCCCTTGGCCAATCTGGTGTTGGCGGTGCTCCTGTATGGCGCAGCGGCATGGTGGGGCTCGCAGGAGCCCGTGGCCCGGTTGGCCACGCCCGTGGCGGGCACGCCTGCTGAGCGGGCCGGGCTGCAGGCGGGTGACCGCGTGGTGGCGGTGTGCGAGGCGCCTGGCGGTTCGTTCAGCGGTGACCCTGCGCAGGGCTGCAGGCCGATCGAATCGATGGGACAGCTGCATTGGCAACTGACGCGTGCGGCCCTGGACCGCTCGGCCGTGACGCTGGAGTTGGCCGGCGATGGCCCATCCGGTGCGCGCCGCGCCAAACTGAACCTCACAGCACTCGATGGCGAGGTGGACGAGCAGTTCATGCGTCGGGTGGGTTTGTCAGGTCCCTACAGCGAACCTGTCATTCAGCGGGTGATGGAGGGCGGTGCGGCGCGGGAGGCCGGCGTTCTGGCCGGTGACCGCGTGGTGGCGGTGGACGGAATGCCGGTTCGTGATGCAGCCGCATTGCGTGAACGCATCCGCGGTTCGGTGTCGGGTGGGGGCACCGGCGATGCGGGTGCACCTGTGGTTCAGCGCTGGCGTGTTCAGCGGGACGGCCGCGAACTGGAGCTGGAGGTTCGCCCTCGTGCCGTGAAGTCCAGCGACGGCCCTCGAATTGGCAGGGTCGAAGCGGCCATCGGGTCCGTGCCGGAAACGGTGTTCGTGCGCAAGGGCGCGTTGGAGGCCATTGGGCACGGCGCGGCGCAGTCCCTGGAGATGTCCTGGCTGACCGTGCGCATGATCGGCCGGATGCTGATCGGCGAAGCCTCGGTGCGGCAACTCTCAGGCCCGCTGACCATCGCCGACGCCGCAGGGCAGTCGGTGCAGCGAGGCGCGGCGCAGTATCTGGGTTTCCTGGCGCTGGTCAGCATCAGCCTGTTCGTGCTGAATCTGATTCCGTTGCCGATGCTCGATGGTGGACACCTCATGTATCATCTTTTCGAAGCGGTGACCGGGCGTCCTCCGTCGGACGTCTGGCTTGAACGCCTTCAGCGCGTCGGCATGGTGCTCCTGCTGATGCTGATGGCCCTGGCTCTGACCAACGACGTCCTGCGCCTGCTGGGCCTGAACTGACTGTTTTCCATGCCACTCTCCGATTCGGCGCAGCGCCTGAACCCCTTGATCGCCTGCGTGGCCACCGTGGCCATGGCCACCGCCGCGGCCAACGCGTGGGCCATCGATCCCTTCACCATCAAGGACATCCGCGTGGAGGGCCTGCAGCGCTCCGACCCGGGTACCGTGTTTGCGGCCCTGCCGTTTCGCGTGGGTGATCTCTACAGCGAGGAAAAGGGCTCGGCCGCAGTGCGCGCCCTGTTCGCCACGGGGCTGTTCAAGGACGTGCGCCTTCAAGTCGAGGACGCGGTGCTCGTGGTGGTGGTGGAGGAACGCCCCATCATCGGCCGCGTGGACTTTGCCGGCATCAAGGAGTTCGACAAGGACACCCTCGTCAAGGCCCTGAAGGACGCGGGCATCTCCGAAGGCCAGCCCTTCGACCGTGCCCTGGTGGACCGCGCCGAGCAGGAAATCAAGCGGCAGTACCTGTCGCGCAGCCTGTATGGCGCCGAGGTGGTGACCACCGTCACGCCGCAGGAGCGCAACCGCGTGTCGGTCACCTTCACCACCACCGAAGGTGAGCCGGCCAAGATCAAGGAAATCCGGGTTTTGGGGTCCCGCGCCTTCAAGGAATCCGAGCTGCTGGACCTGCTGGACCAAACCCGCAGCGGTTGGCTCACCTGGTACACCAAGCGTGACCGGTACGCCCGCTCCAA
>JAIYCN010000118.1 GCA_027487995.1 Rubrivivax sp.
CGCTTCATGATCGTGGCCGTGGGCGACTTCAACATGGGCGCCATGGAGAACAAGGGGTTGAACATCTTCAACACCAAGTTCGTGCTGGCCAGCCCCGCCACCGCCACCGATGTGGACTTCGACGGCATCGAAAGCGTGGTGGCCCACGAGTACTTCCACAACTGGACGGGGAACCGGATCACCTGCCGCGACTGGTTCCAGCTCTCGCTCAAGGAGGGCCTGACGGTCTTCCGCGACCAGGAATTCAGCATGGACATGGCCGGCAGCGAAAGCGCACGCGGCGTGCGCCGCATCGGCGACGTGCGTTCACTGCGCGAGCGGCAGTTCCCGGAGGACGCCGGCCCCATGGCCCACCCTGTGCGACCCGACCAGTACCAGGCCATCGACAACTTCTACACCGCCACCGTCTATGAAAAGGGCGCTGAGGTGGTGCGCATGATGCAGACCCTGGTGGGCCGCGATGGTTTCACCAAGGGCATGTCGCTGTACTTCGAGCGCCATGATGGTCAGGCCGTGACCTGCGACGATTTCGCGCAGGCCATTGCCGACGCCAACCCGGGCAGTGGCCTGGCCACCCGGCTGGACACCTTCAAGCGCTGGTATTCGCAGGCGGGCACACCGCGTTTGCGGGCGCATGGTGCCTATGACGCGGCCGCACGCCGATACACGCTGACACTGTCGCAGTCCTGCCCGGCCACGCCGGGGCAGCCCGACAAGCAACCCTTCGTGATCCCCGTGGCCATGGGCCTGTTGGGCCGCAGCGGGGCCGCCATCTCGCTGCAGGTGGAGGGTGAAGCGCAGCCCCGCGGCACCGAAACCGTGCTGGTGCTGGACCAGGCCGAAATTAGCGTGACCTTCGTGAACGTGGACGAGGCGCCTGTGCCTTCGCTGCTGCGCGGCTTCTCGGCCCCGGTGGTGCTGGACGATGACCTGAGTTCGGATGACCGCCTGGTGCTGCTGTCCCACGACCGTGACGCGTTCAACCGCTGGGAAGCCAGCCAGCGCCTGATGCTGGAGCGCCTGCTGCCCGCTGCGCAGTCCGGCGCGGATGTGGTGTTGGACGAGCCCTTCGTGCAGGCCCTGCGCGGGGTGCTGAACAACCCGACGCTGGATTCGGCCTTCAAGGAACTGGCGCTGACCGTGCCTTCGCAATCGGTGCTGTACGACCAACTGCCCGCGGTGAACCCCAGCCACGTGCACCGCGCGCGGGAATCGATGCGGGCGCAGTTGGCGGCGGTGCTGCACGACGATTGGGCGCAGGCCTACGAAGCCAATCAGGTGCGCGAAGGCTATGCGCCCAACGCGGTGCAAAGCGGCAAGCGCGCGCTGGCCAACCTGGCCCTGTGCATGCTGGTGCTGCACGCCGGCGCCACCGGTGACCGCGTATGGCCGGGCCGCGCGTACCAGAAGGTCAAGGACGCCACCAACATGACCGAGCGCCTGGGCGCGTTGACCGCGCTGGTGCATGGCCATGCTGACCTGGCCGATTCGGCCCTGGCCCACTTCCATTCGCGCTTCAAGGACGAGGCCCTGGTGATCGACAAGTGGTTCGCGGTGCAGGCCACCGCGCCCGAGCGCGAAGGCCGCGTGTACGAGCGCGTGCGCGCCCTGCTGCAGCACCCCGACTACACGGCACGCAACCCCAACCGAGCGCGCAGCCTGGTGTTCGCCTACGCCATGATGAACCCCGCGGCCTTCCACCGGCAGGATGCGGGCGGCTATGTGTTCTGGGCCGACCGCATGGCGGAGTTCGACACGCTCAACCCTCAGTTGGCCGCGCGCCTGGCCCGCGTGATGGACCGCTGGCAGCAATTGGAAGAACCCTGGCGCGGTGCCGCGCGCGAAGCGATTTCGCGCGTGGCCGCGCGCGGCGAACTCAGCGCCGATGCGCGCGAGATCCTCACCCGCGCCCTTCAAGGAGCCTGACCATGCCCGGCAACCGCATCAGCCTCACGCAGTACCTGGTGGAGCAGCAACGCCTGCAGGGCAACATTCCCGGCCAGTTGCGGCTGCTCATCGAAGTGGTGGCGCGGGCCTGCAAGACCATCGCCATCTCGGTGAACAAGGGTGCACTGGGCGAAGTGCTGGGCAGCGCCGGCAGCGAGAACGTTCAGGGCGAGGTGCAGAAGAAGCTGGACATCATCTCCAACGAGGTGCTGATCGAGGCAAACCAATGGGGCGGGCACCTGGCCGCCATGGCCAGCGAGGAGATGGACAGCATCCACCCGGTGCCCGACCGTTACCCGCAGGGCGAATACCTGCTGCTCTTTGACCCGTTGGATGGATCGTCCAACATCGACGTGAACGTGAGCATCGGCACCATCTTCTCGGTGCTGCGCAAACTATCGGACCACGAAAACGTCACCGAGCGCGACTTCCTGCAGCCCGGTTCACGCCAGGCCGCGGCCGGCTACTGCGTGTACGGCCCGCAGACCACCCTGGTGCTGACCGTGGGCAATGGCGTGGCCATGTTCACGTTGGACCGCGAGATGGGTTCATGGGTACTCACGCAGGAGCGCGTGCAGATTCCGGCCGACACCAAGGAATTCGCGATCAACATGAGCAACATGCGCCACTGGGCACCGCCGGTGAAGCGCTACATCGACGAATGCCTGGCCGGCAAGGAAGGCCCGCGCGGCAAGGACTTCAACATGCGCTGGGTGGCCTCGATGGTGGCCGATGTGCACCGCATCCTCACGCGTGGCGGCATCTTCATGTACCCCTGGGACAAGCGCGAACCCGACAAGCCCGGCAAGCTGCGCCTGATGTACGAGGCCAACCCCATGGCCTTCATCGTGGAGCAGGCCGGCGGTGCAGCCACGAACGGGCAGCAGCGCATTCTGGACCTGCAGCCGGGCAAGCTGCATGAGCGCGTGAGCGTCGTGTTGGGGTCGAGGAACGAGGTGGAGCGGGTGACGGCGTATCACGCTCAGGCGTGATTCAGGTCCACGCGCAAGCGTAATCACTCCTGCGGCTTGAGCCGCTTGGCCACCGCCCTGCCCCGCAGCCGCTCGGCCTGCGGCAAGGCACTGCCCAGCAGGGGCCGCAGGTAGTCCACGAACGCCGGCGTCACATCGTTGCCGGCCGCGTTGATGAAGGCGTCTTCCATCACGCGGGTCTTGGCGGCCACGGCCTCCAGGGGCTGCAGCGCGTATTCGCTCACATAGCCCGGTACGGTTGAGTCCCGCCTGACGGCCACCGAGCCGGTTGCGCCGTGCTTGAGCGCCAGGCGCACCGCCACCGCGCCCACATCACGGGCTTCGCGTGCGTCCACGTCGCTCACGCAACCCAGGAAGCTGCGCTGCAGGTAGCCGAAGGTGTCGCCGCGCACCCGCTTGATGCCCAGTCTTGCCTTGATTTCCTCGCACAGCAGGTCTGCCAGGGCACCCGTGCCCGATAACTGCACATTGCCGTGGGCATCGCGTTCCACCCCTGCGCCCCGGCGCTGCGCCAGTTGGGAAATCAGCGGCACACCCGAGGTATCGTGCACGCCCTCGGACACCGCCACCACGCAGCGGCCCAAGCGTTCATGCACCGCCTTCACATCGGCCAGAAAGCGGTCAATGTCCAGCGCGCGTTCGGGCAGGTAGATCAGGTGGGGGCCATCATCCACGCCTTGTCGCGCCAGGGCCGATGCTGCGGTCAGAAAGCCGGCATGGCGCCCCATCACCACCGCCACGTAAACCCCCGGCAGGGCTGCGTTGTACAAGTCGGCACCCGCGAAGGCCTGGGCGACGAACTTCGCCGCGGAAGGAAACCCCGGCGTGTGGTCGTTGCCCATGAGGTCGTTGTCGATCGTCTTGGGGATGTGCAGACCAGCCAGTTCGTGCCCACTGCGCGCGGCCTGCTCCATCAGGATGCGCACCGTGTCCGATGAGTCGTTGCCGCCGATGTAGAGGAAGTGCGTGATCCCATGCGCCTTGATGACTTCCAGCATCTGCAGGCAATAGGCCTCGTCGGGCTTGTCGCGCGTGGAGCCCAGGGCCGAGGCGGGTGTGGCGGCCACGCGTTCAAGGTGATTGATGTCTTCGCCGGTGAGGTCAACGAAGTCTTCATGGAGCACCCCGCGCACGCCGTGGCGCGCGCCATAAACAGCCTGCAGGTTCGGAAACGCCCTTGCGGCCAACACCGCACCCACCAGGGACTGGTTGATCACGGCGGTTGGGCCACCTCCCTGGGCGATGAGCAACTTCACGGGCGACATTCAATCCAACTCCCGGCCCTCGAACGACGGGCCTGTCTTTGGTAGATTAGCAGGATCGACTTCACGCTGCCGAAGGCGCTGCCACCATGAGCATTCAAAAGATTCACCACGTGGCCTATCGCTGCAAGGACGCCCGGGAAACGGTGCTGTGGTACCGCGAACACCTGGGCATGGATTTCGTCCTGGCCATTGCGGAAGACGAAGTGCCCTCCACCAAGGCACCCGACCCCTACATGCATGTGTTCCTGGATGCGGGACAGGGCAACGTGTTGGCCTTCTTCGAATTGCCGAACTCACCGGAGATGGGGCGCGACCCGAACACGCCCAACTGGGTTCAGCACATTGCGCTGAAGGTGGGCTCGATGGATGAGTTGCTTTCTGCCAAGGCACGCTTGCAGGCCGCCGGCATCGACGTGCTGGGCCCCACGAACCACACGCTGTTTCAAAGCATCTACTTCTTCGACCCCAACGGGCACCGGCTGGAACTCGCCTGCGACACCAGTACGCAGGAGATGCTGCAAAAGCTTGACGAGGTGAAGTGGGCGATGCTGGACGAGTGGGCGCAGACCAAGCGCGCGCCGCGGCATGCGGCCTGGATGCACGAGCACTGACACCAAACCCGGCAAACCGCCAAGAAGGAGACGCGCCATGATCGATTCACTCAAGCGCCGCACATGGCGCGCCCTGACAGGCTGGGGCCTTGCGGCTTCCGCGTTCAGCGTCCTGGGGTTGATGGCCGGGGCCGTGGTCCCGTCCCAGGCCTTCGCGCAGGCCCCTGCGGGCACCGCACGCATCCTGGTGGGTTTCCCCGCCGGTGGTGGCACCGATGCCATCGCGCGGTTGCTAGCCGAGCGACTGAAGGACGAGATGGGCCAGCCCGTGATCGTGGAGAACAAGCCGGGTGCGGGCGGGCAGTTGGCCGCGCAGGCGCTCAAGGCCGCGGCGCCCGACGGCATGACCGTGATGCTCTCGCACGACCACACGGTCAGCATCATCCCCCTGACCATCCGCAACCCTGGCTTCGATTCGGCCAAGGACTTCGTGTCGGTGGCCGGCCTGGGCACTTTCGTAAACGCGCTGGCCCTCTCAGGCCGCGCAGGCGTGGGCAGCTTCAATGACTACCTGGCATCGGTGCGGGCGGCCGGCGGCAAAGGCTCAGTGGGCGTGCCCGCCCCGGCTTCGCTGCCGGAGTTCTCAGTCAAGGCCCTGGCCGAGCGCTTCAAGCTGGACCTGGTGCCCGTGCCCTACCGCGGCAGTGCGCCAATGATCGGCGACATGCTGGGCGGCCAGATTGCCGCGGGCACCGGCTCCATTCCCGACTTCATCGAGCACCACAAGACCGGCAGGCTGAAGGTGGTGGCCGTGATGGGCAGCCAGCGCGACAAGACGATGCCCGAAGTGCCCACCTTCGCCGAGCTGGGCGTGAAGGGCTTCGAGGAGGTTCCCTATTACGGCCTGTTCGCACCCACGGGAACGCCGCGCGCGGCATTGGACAAGTGGTCACAGGCCCTGGCCAAGGTGCTGGCAAGGCCGGACATCCAGGAACGCCTGACGGCGATGGGCATCACCGTGGGCCACATGAGTGGTGAGCAACTGGCGCAGCGCGAGCGCACCTACGCGCAGGCCTGGGCGCAGGTGATCAAGGCCAGCGGGTTTGTGCCGCAGTAATGGGCATGCGGCTTGGAGCCGCCCTGCGGATCAATCCGCCTTGATGTCGTTGTCCTTCACCACCTTGGCCCAGGTGGTGATCTGCCCGTCGATGAAGGTGCGGGCTGCATCCGGCGTGCCACCGCGCACCTCGATGCCTTGACCCGCCAGACGCGCGGCCACGTCAGGCTGCTTGAGCGCGGCGTTGATGGCGTCGTTCATCTGCTTCATCACCGCTGCCGGTACACGCGCCGGGGCCACCACCGCCCACCAGGCTGGTGCGTCGAAGCCGGCAAAGCCGCTTTCGGCCACCGTGGGCACATTGGGCAAGGTGGCCACTCGTTGGCTGGTGGTCACCGCCAGAGGCCGCAGCTTGCCGGATTCGATGTGCGGCTTGAGCAGGAACACCGAGCCAATGCTCAGCGGCACGTGGCCTGCCACCGCATCGTTCATCAGCGGGCCGCCACCGCGGTAGGGCACGTGCTGGAAGGTGAGGTTGTTCGCGCGGCCCAGCAGGGATACCGCCAGGTGCCCCAGGCTGCCATTGCCGATGGTGCCGTAGGGCACGCCGTTGCGCGCTCGGGCCGCTGTGACCGCGTCGCCAAAGGTCTTGTATGGTGAATCCACGTGGGCGGCCAACACCATGGCGCTGGTACCGATGATGGCCACAGGCGCAAGGTCCTTCCGGGTATCAAATGGCATGGCGGGCTGCAGGGCAGGGTTCACCGCATGGGTGTCGAACACCACGGCGAAGGTGTAGCCGTCGGGTTCGGCCTTGGCCACCTGGCCCGTGCCGATGGAGCCCGAGGCCCCACCCTTGTTGTCCACCACCACCGCCTGGCCCAGCAGTTGCTGCAAGGCAGGCTGCAGGATGCGCGCCACCTGATCCACCGACCCGCCGGGCGGGAACACCGCCACCAGTTTGATCGGCTGGGCCTTGGGCCAAGGCGTTTGTGCCGCCGCGGTGAGGGGCGCCAGTGCCAGCGTGCAGGCGGCACCGATGAAGGTGAGCAGGGTGCGGATGTTCATGCAGCCAAGTGTGGCCCAGTGCCACGCCCAGTGGGTGGAGACAGACCCGAGCGAGGGGTCTTTGAAAGGTGATGCACCATCCGGGCCATGGCCCGACTTCCCTACGCTGACCTCAACAGCACCGCGATCAAGCCCCTGGTGGATCGCATCACCGCCGAACGCGGCAGCGTGCTGCACCTGTACCAGATGCTGCTGCACAGCCCGCCGCTCGCCGAAGGGTGGCTGGCCTTTCTCACGGCCGTGCGTCAGCGCCTGGACCTGCCGGGTGACCTGCGCGAACTGGTGATCATGCGGGTGGCCCACCTCAACGGCGCGCCCTACGAGGCGGCCCAACACGTGCCGCATGCGCTGAAGGAAGGCGTGACCCAGGCCCAATTGGACGACCTGGCCGACTGGGTGCCCTCGGCCCACTACAGCCCCCGGCAGCGCGCCGTGTTGGCCCTTTGCGACGCCATCACGCGGGACATCCACTTCGACCCGGCGCTCCTGGCGGCGGTGAAGCAGGAACTTGGTGAGCGCCAAGCCGTGGAACTGGTGGCCACCGTGGCGGCCTACAACATGGTGTCGCGGTTCCTGGAGGCGCTGGCCATCCACGCGGATGACCCGCGGTAGGCCAGCGGCGGGGCTGTTATACTGGAGGGCTTAGGCCGGTGTAGCTCAGTTGGTAGAGCAGCGCATTCGTAATGCGAAGGTCGAGGGTTCGACTCCTTTCACCGGCACCAATAAAGTGAGCGGAATCAAGGGCTTGGAGAGATCCAGGCCCTTTTTCTTTACTCGCCGAAACGGGTGGGAGCTACGCCACCGCCGCCCGGTAACTCAAGAGCAAGTCCCCAGGCAAAGCATATGCGAGCCGCCAGGTCACCTGCATCGGCCTTTCTCCCTCATGCCGCAAATAGGTGGCCGGCCCAAGGAAGTGAAATGCACGGTCCTCTGCATCCATGCGCGCGAAGATCATCACGGCCGTGGCCAGCGTCACATGCCGCTGGTACCGCTGCCCAGTGGGCGATGTGGCAGTAGTGCCTGACTGACTCTCCCAATGCAGCAAGTCGCGGCTGATGGCGTAGTCGCGGTAGCGCGTGGTCGGAGAAAACCGCTTCTCGGTCTTGTTCAATGTGATCAAAAAGACGTCGCACTTCTCCTGCGACATCCACTTCACCCCCTCGCGCCAAGTGGGGACCTCGACCCGCTCAAGCTCTGGCGTTCTGGTCGTTTGTGATGGAGGATCCTGCGCAACAGCCCTTGCATCCTCGACGACCCTGGGCAACACATCCCCAAAAGCCGCCTGGATCTCCACGCGGCTGTAGCGGGCATGCACCTGCAGAGGCACGTCGACGCGCTCACTCAAGCGGTGACCCAGGTGCCCGGTGCGCTGCAAGAGGAACGCATACAACTCACGCAACTCGGCCAACACCTGCGGGTGTTGCCACAGAATAGCCAGCGCGTTGCGCAAAGGGAGCGTATTGATCTCTGCTGCTGAAGTGCTCAGTGCGGCCATCAGCATGCGCAACCAACGCGTCTTTCCCTTCGAAAGCCCCGCAAGCTCCGGGGCGCTTGGTCCTTCGAGCCACTGCAGGTACGCGCTCAATCTCGGAGCATCGTCCACGTGAACCAACCGAGCGCAGGCCTTTCGAAGCGTCGATTCGTACGGTCCTGCAGAAGCCACCGGCTCGCCGGCCGCCTCCAGCACCTGTGACCAGCATCGCCCATCCCCCTGGGTCTGGAACACATCCTCCAATTCCAGGCCCGAATGTTCCAAGAAGGATGAGAGGCTGACGGGAATACC
The DNA here is from genome assembly GCA_027487995.1 of Rubrivivax sp. Taxonomy (GTDB): domain Bacteria; phylum Pseudomonadota; class Gammaproteobacteria; order Burkholderiales; family Burkholderiaceae_C; genus RFTU01. The sequence continues at coordinate 8,664 of JAIYCN010000118.1, forward strand.
CGCCTCGCGCATTTGCCGCACTGTTTGCGCCATCTGTGTGAGGCCACGCGGCACTGCACTTTTTAGGCTCTGCAGCACCCGGTGACGCGCATCCCCTTCCAGCACCATGTGGCAGCCCGAAGGCAGGAAGGGGAAGCCCAGCTCCACTTGATCGATCAACTGTTTGCGCGTTCCACCCAGCAGCGCCCGCAGCCTCACGTCGTAGCGAAACTCACGGTGATGGTGGCCGACGAAGTCAATCACCGTGCACATCGCCTTCGCGTGGTGCCGTCTTAGGCCACGGCCGAGCTGCTGCAGGAATAGGGTCGGGCTTTCAGTGGGGCGAAGCATCAGCAGTGTGTCGACTTCGGGGACATCCACCCCCTCGTTGAACAGGTCCACCGAGAACACCACATTCACCTCACCGGCCGCGAGCCTTCGCAGCGCGGCCACGCGGTCTTGTGTGGTGCTCTCGCCCGAGACGGCCACAGCGGCAATCCCCTTCTGGCTGAACACGTCTGCCATGAAGCGCGCATGGCCGACCGACACGCAAAACCCGAGTGCCCTCATGCCTTGTACATCGCCAACTTTGTCGGTCAAGGCATGGATCACACGGTGAGCCCAGGCATGGTCGGCGGTGTAGACCTGCGTGAGTGCCTGCACGTCGTAGCCGCGCCCACGCTTCCAGGGCAGGTCCCGCAAGTCGATGGAATCAGGAACACCGTAGTAGGCGAACGGCACCAGGAGTTGCTGATCCACGGCATCCCAAAGTCGCAGCTCTGCAGCGATTCGACCGTCGAACCAGGCGGTGATCGATTCACCGTCCGTTCGCTCCGGCGTGGCCGTCAGGCCCAGCAACTGCACAGGCGTCAAATGCGCCAGTAGCGCCTTGTAGATGGGCGCGGCTGCATGATGGAACTCGTCGACGATCACCACATCGAAGTGGTCGGGCGCCAAATGCTCCAGTTGCGCCTTGGACAGGCTCTGCACCGAGGCGAACACGTGCTCGAAGCGCTCGGGGCGCTTGCCGTCGACCCAAAACTCACCGAATGAAGCATCGCGCACTGCGTAGCAGAAGGTGCTTCGAGACTGCTCCAGGATTTCCTTGCGGTGCGCGAGGAACAAAAGGCGCGCCCTGGGAAGGGTCCGCTTAAGTCTCGCGAAGTCGACCGCGGCCATCACCGTCTTGCCGGTACCAGTGGCCGACACGAGCAGGTTGCGGTTGCGCCCGCGTCCGCGTTCAATGGCGATCAACTCCAGGAGACGCTCCTGGAAGGGCTTGAGCTCCAATTCGATGCCAGGCAACAGAACCGAGGGGCGTGCATCGGGTTGTTGGCGCCGGATCGCCTCTTTGAAGACATCCGGGTCGAAGTCCACAAAGTCGCCACTGTCCCAGCAGGAATCGAACAGCGCCTGCATCCGCTCGAGCACGGTGCGGTTGCGTGCAGCCGAGACGCGCAGATTCCACTCAAGGCCCGTCACCTGCGCCGAATGGGTGAGGTTGGATGAGCCGATATAGCCGGTGCTCATGCCCTGTGCCCGATGAAAAAGCCAGGCCTTGGCGTGCAGCCGCGTGGTGCTGGTGTCGTAGGAGACGCGTACCTGCGCGCCCATTTGCTGCAGGTCTTCGAGCGCAGCAGCCTCGGTACTGCCGGTGTAAGTGGTGGTGAGAACCCTCAAGGCGCGGCGCTGATCGCGTGCATGTCGCTGCAGCGACTGTCGCATCGGGGCAATGCCACTGCGTCGGATGAACGCCATAATCAGATCGATCCCATGGGCTGAGGGAATTTCCGAAATCAACTGCGACAACAGCCGGGGCTCGCCAGGGGCGTTGGTCATCAGAGCCGTGTCGAGCAGCGGCACCATGGGCGGGGGTAGCCGCACGTCGCTACCGTCGGGGTTTCGACTGGTGATTTCGGTCAAGACAACGCCAGCCGAGTCGGGCACATCAGTCGCAAGGTCAGCGCAGCGATCGTGCAGCGCGCGTTGGATGAGTTCACCCACCAAGGTTGCTCCGGTCTGCGCCCGGTCCCTTTCGGGCAGGGCTGCGAGCACCTGCTCAATCACCCGCGACAGGTGAAGGGCGAGACGATCTGGTGCTTCGGCGCTATGCAGAGCACTGAGGTGTTGCGTCAACCCCGATGAGCCGGCGGCGAGGTCCTCCAGAGCGGCTTTCAGGCCCTGGGTCAGCAAGGATTCGTAGAGGCCTGGAGGAAGATTCATGTTATCGACGCTCGGGATTTCTACGGTAGCCGAAACGCATCCAAAAGTGGGCATCAGGGCGGGTGTATCCCCTCGAAAGAATGACGGGATAACCCGAAATGATGTTGAAATCGACTCGTTCCCCTAAAGGCCACAGCTTAGATGCGATGCCGCGTCTAGCTATCGGTCTGGATGACAAGCCCCACTCCGTAACTTACGCCGCCGCCGAACACAACCCACTACTGCCCGCACGAGCAGGCCTACCGCCACAGCCAGGGCGCCCGCTGGAATCGTCCAGTCTTGATCGTTCACGATGATGGGCTGTGGCAGTGGTCAGTGGATCTCAGCTTCCTCGACCCTGTTCGGACTTCCTCCGCAGATACGCCACCTTCTCGCTCTCCCTGGCCTCCACGAACACCGCGTCCTCGTCGATCTCCGCAATTCGCCGCTTCATCGACACCGAGGCATACATCGCTTCCTTGCCGAACTTCACTCGGTCGCGCCGCTCAAGCAGCGTCCTCATCTGCGCCACCGTGCCCTGCAGCCAAGCGTTGCCACGCGCCAGTACTTCAATCTGCTGCAACAGGCGCTCGGCCCGAGCCCAATCTCGCTGATCCACCGCACGACGCGCCTCATCCTGCAGGTCCGCCGCCTGGACTTCGGCTGCCCGCCTGGCCACCAAGGCATCTTCAGCGAGCGCGCGCCATTGCGCCTCATCCACCTCGGGCAACGCCGCCAGGCTCGCCTTCACCTCATGCAGGCGTCCCTCACCATCCCGCGCGGTGACCGTCACATGCAGAGCCTTACCCTGGCGGCTGCGGGTTTGAGCGCGGGCCACGCTGTCCATCGGCGCACTGAAAAGCGCCCAAGCTTCCGCACCCAGCGCAATGCTGGGCAGCGCCCATGCGTGCTCACCCATGTCGGCGTAATCGTTTTTCAGCACCCAGCGCGAAGTGGCACTGCCCACCGTCAGCCGTACATCGCGCCAGGCCAAGTAGCTCAGCAGGCTGATCTCCGCATCGAAGGGTTCGATCAAATCCTGGGCACGGTCGCCATACAGCGCATTGCCCTGACCGGCAACGGCCATGGCCGTCATCAAGCCTTCGTTGAACCCCTCCCCAAGGCCGACAGTGGTGGTGGTCACGCCCATGCGCGCCATCTGTCGTACCTGTTCGGTGATGCGCTGTTCGCTGACGATGCCGGCGTTGGCCTGCCCGTCGGACAGCAGGATGACGCGGCACATGCGCTTATGAGTGGGGCTTGAGGTCAATTGCTGGGCGCCGATCATCCAGCCTTGGTGCAGGTCGGTGCTGCCGCCGGCCTCCACACCGGCCAATAGGGTTCGGATGTGGTCCCGCGCCTGGCTGGCCAGCATCAGGGGCAGGAGAACATTGATCTCGGTGTCGTAGGTGACGATGCTGACCTCGTCCTCGCTGTACAGCCGATTGACCAAGTCCAGCGCGCAGGCCTTTGCGGCCTCCAGGCGCTCACCGCGCATGGAGCTGGAGCGGTCGATGACAAGTGCCAGGCTCAAGGGAGTGCGAGGAATGCGCGCGCCAGCGGTTGTGGGGTTCCCGGGTGCTTGGACGCGCACCAAGACTTGAAGCTCGCCTTCGCCGTTGGCGCGGATGGCAGGCTTGATGGGGGTGAGCGTGACCTCAAGCGGCGCAGCTTGCGGGCCGGCGGGTGTCGGGGTCAGGATATCGCTGTGGTTCATGGTGGGCTCCCTTGCTTGTGTGTGGGTTGACCGAAGTGCGTGATCAAGAATCGCAGCCCATTGGCTCAAAGAGTGAACTGGACGGATTCACAGGTCTGCGCCTTTGGTAAGGCACGCTCCCGCCGTAGCCCCTCGGGCCGGCGCAGAGGCGATCAGTGAGGTTGGAAGGTCAACCGGCGCGAAGCCGAACAGCCGACAGGACCCGGTGCGCGGCAAACGCCGCCACCGTGGCCTGATCCGGCCCGCGGTACTCGGTGCCCTTCATGGGCGTGTGCGCCAACCACACCGCTTGATCAAGCGGACTTCGGTGAGGCGCGTGAACCATGCCGACCTCCAACTGGAAAGCCAAGTCGTTCAACGACCCCAGCACCCGCCGACTCGCCGTCTTGCCGATGGCGCTGGCCTTCATCGCCTGGCACTCTGCGGCTGCGTCCTCAGCGGGAACACCAATTCCGAGCAGCACGGGCTCCAAGGCCTCCACCAGGCGTGGCACAAGGGATCGCGCGTCGCGGGCAGGTAAGACCACCGGCAGCAAGGTCCGCTCGCTGATGGCCAACACCCATTGCGTGCGGCCGACCCACACCAGGTTCGCATACCAGTCGCCCAGCACCGTGTCGGGTGCGGGCGGCTGCAGGTCAGGTTCTGCCCGCAATCGGGTCAGCAGCTTTTGAGTGCAGCGGAGGGTGAACATGGGGGTTGACCAACTTTTGGTCTTGTGGCCCTGGTTGCCTTACCATCGCACGGTAGCAAAGTCTCGTAGAGCATCTTGATGAAGCCCTCGGAAGCCTTGGCCTTGAATCGTGCGGCGATCCGCCTGGTGGTCGAGACGTACCGCGCTCGAAACGCGCGTGTCTTCGGCTCCGTTTTGCATGGTCAGGACACTGAAAACAGTGACCTCGACATTCTTATCGATCCCACGCCCGAAACCTCGCTCATGGATGTGGCCGCCATCCAAGTGGAACTTCAAAGAATTCTGGGTGTTTCGGTCGATGTTCTGACCCCAGGGGCGCTTCCCGACAAGTTTCGGGGGACAGTGCTTGCAGAGGCCGAGCCGATATGACGAAGGCACTTCGTGTGGCCGATTACCTTGGTCACATGATTCAGGCTATCGACCGCGTCGGTCGATACACCACAGGAATGCACCTGGCAGGCTTTCTGAGTAGCGATCTCGTCCAGGACGCCGTGGTTCGAAATATCGAAATCATCGGCGAAGCTGCCAACAACATCCAGCGGGTCGATCCTGCTTTCACAGCGCGTCACGACCATATTCCGTGGCATCTCCTTTACGCAATGCGCAACCGTATTTCACACGGTTACGACAAGGTGGACCTGGAAATCGTCTGGAAGACGATCGAGCGAGACTTGCCAGCACTGAAGCAGCAGATTCAGGGCCTTCCACCGGAGGAGTGAGCCTGCTGGGCCCGGGGTTGCTGTGCCAGTTGTGGCGACAGAATGGCAACCGTAGCCGAGTCTCGTTCGCCCGCATACCGCTCCTGCAACGCCCGGCCACACCACTCCCGCGTGGGCGGGCACTGCTCAAACAGCGTCAGGCACGACCGCAGCTTGGCAGCGTCCAGCTTGCCCATGAGGTTCACTACATCGCCCTGCGGCGATTGCAGCACCGCCTCAATGCTGCGCAACAGTCGCGGCCCGAGCACGGGGTGCTCGGCATACCGCAGCGCCTCCTCCAGCCCGCGGATGCCGTAGTACACCGACTTGCCGCTCACGCCCAAGCCGTAGAGCTGCGGGAAGACGAACCAGATCCAGTGGGTCTGCTTCTCCCCCGCGGCCAGTTCGGCCAGGGCGCTTTCAAAAACACCCTCCTGGGCTTCCAGAAATCGATCCAGCGTCAGCATCTGATCCTCCTGCTTGAGTAGCGCGCCACAGACGCCCGCGTCAGCGCGGCTGCCTCTCCAGATACACCTGCGCGCAGGCCCTCATCGTCTCCCGGTGGATGGCCAAAACCGGCTCAATGCCACCGTCCGCATCCCGCTGGTAGCCCCCTGCCAGGTTCCATGCCACCGGCAGCCCAATCCGCTTGGCTGCGGCGAACACGATGCGGTCCCGCCGGCGCAACTGGTCGCTCGTCATCCATCCGCCCAGCGGGTCGTTGATGTGCGCGTCGGCGCCCGCCTGGTACAGCAGCAGATCGTAGGCCTTCAGCCCGTCCACCAACTCGGGCAGCCGCTTGAGGTAACGCTCGGCCTCGTCAGCCTGCTTTTCCATCGGGCCCACACCCAGATGCTTGACCCAGGTGGACAACTTCAGCTGCCCCATGATGTCCTGCGTCCCGTCCCCGAAATGCTGGTCCAGGTCGAGGATGGCCACCTTCTTCACCAGCCCCTCGGCCTTGAGCGCCAGCGCCGTGATCATCAAGCCATTGAAGGTGCAGTAGCCACCGCCCTCGGCGTAGCCGGCGTGGTGGAAGCCGCTGCACGGCGCGCAGGCCACCGCGCCGCTGGCGAGCGCCGCTCGGGCCGCGGCCAGCATGGAGCCCGAGGTGTAGGGTAGAGATGCCGTCACTTGAGCGTCGGTATTGCCGAAGCCATTGGCGATGAGCCCATGCATCACGCGGTCCACATAGAACTCGTGGTGCGCAGCCTTGAGTTGCGCCTCCGTAACCGGCGGGAACTCCAGGACTTCAATGGGCAGGCCCTGCCGCTGCCAATCGGCCACCGCCTGCGCGGGCTTGGCCGCACTCGGTGAATAGGCCCCCACATTGGCCGCCACCATCTCGGGGCGGTAGAACACCGGAATGGTGTTCAGGGGGGTGATGGTCTTGTTGTCGTTCTTCATGTGCTCCCTTTCGTTCGCGTGTGGATTCAGGTTTCGTGTCGTTGGGTTCTGGAACAGCAAAGTGAATGGGGGAAGCCAGGGCCGCGCCGCGGACAACGCCGCAACGCGACCCCGGGGTCGTCGGCGCTCGCCGAAGACCGGGTCAAAACAAGAAAAAGAGGAGTCCCTCAGACACCACGCGCGCCGGGCCAGGCCCGCATGGCGGCTTCCGCTTGGTTGCTGCCTGAACCCGCCGCTTGCACAGCTCTTCAGCCCCAAGCGTGATCAGCGCCGAGGCCACGGATTCAGTCAGCCGCATCGGATGGATCCAACCCCGCCGTCGTGCCCCCCGGCGGGGTTTTCACCATCGTTCCACCTTGCCCGGAATTGGCAGGTTGGAGGGCCTGAACACGGGTTCAAACCTCTCGCGATGACAAGTGTGTATTGTATCGGCCGAGAGGCAATAAGTCAAGCGTATTCAATGACTTAGGGTCAATTCAGGGTATCAGGTACGCTGCACTCACGCACGACGAATTACACATTTTTAATGCGTGTGTCTTGTGCGCATCAACGAGCGCGGACTACACTGCACAGCGTGTAATCGACGAGTCGTTTCCCAAGACCCATGACGCAGCCCATCAGCGCCAAAGCCGGACCTTCCAAAGCCCGTACTGCCCTCCATCCGGGCCGTTCGGCATCACGGCGTCGCTCTACCAATGTGACCTTGGCTGTCGGCTTGGTGGCCGAGGCCAAGGCCCTCGGGGTGAACCTGTCGCAGGCCGCCGAGGCCGGCGTGCAACAGGCTGTTGCCAGTCGGCGTGCGGCGTTGTGGATCGCAGAGAACCGCGAAGCGCTTGAGAGTTCCAACGCATTCGTCGAAGCGAACGGCTTGCCGCTGGCCCAGTACCGCAACTTCTGATGAGTCGCTATCGCGCCTACCAGAACCCAGACGGGGCAGGCGCCTTGCTGGATGTTCAAGCCGACCTGATGGGTCACCTCAACACCTGCGTCGTGGTGCCCTTGCTGCCGCTGGACGCGGCGCCCAAGCCTGCACGGGTGCTCAATCCCATCTTTGAGATTGCCGGCGCACCGCATGTGATGGCCACGCAGTTCATCGCAGCCGTACCGCGACGCATGCTGTTGAATGAAGTCGTGAATCTGCAGGACCATGCGCACGAGATCGTCAGTGCACTGGACTGCCTGTTTCAGGGTGTCTGAGCGGTTGGATCATCGCTGCAGAGCCCTGACCGCCAGGTTCACATTTCCTCACCGCCACGAAGCCACTGCCGCAGGGCTGAGGCCTCCTGCGCACCCATGCCCGTGGCCCCATTGCAGGCGATCAGCGCGCCGCAATCAGGTGGAAACAGGAAGGTGCTGTCGTCAAGGGCACGGAAGTCCCTCACGGCGTTCCACATCGCATGCCGCTCGATTTCCCGCCAACGGGAGTAGGACCCCACCACCGGGTCGCCGGTGATGCCCACGATGCGGCTGCCGATCACGGGGTGCAGCACCTCGCTCAGCTTGGACTGCGTGTACTGGAAGCGCCAACTCGAGGAGATGACGACGTCCACATCCAGCCCGTCGATGGCGGTCACGAGGTGCGCTTGACGGCTGAAGCGCTCGTGGGGCTGGGCGTGACCGGGATGCAGGACGCCGTCGAAGTCGAGGTAGAGGGTGGGGTTGCGCGTGCCCATGGCGGATTGAATCATGAGATACCGCGTGTACGGCATGTGAGGTCGAGCACATGGCATTTGCGCTACGCTTATCCACATGAAAACCGCAACTCTTCCGGCCGTTCGCATCGAAGCCAAACTCCGCAGTGAGCTGGAGTCCGTGCTGACCGATGCCGAGACGATCAGCTCTTTCGTAGAGCGAGCGGTTCGGGACGCTGTGAACTACCGCCGCGTTTAGACGGAATTTCTCAACCGCGGAGAGAAGGCTTGGCAGGAGGTGCAGCGCACCGGCGGGGCCATATCGGCAGATGAGGTGTTTGACCCGATCGAAAAGCGCATCGAAGCCCGCCGTCAGCAGTTGCTCAGAGCAAAGTGACCAGTCCGCGCCCTACCCTTTGACGCAAACCACCTGCTTCAAGGTGTGCAGGATCTCTGTGAGGTCCTGTTGATGGGCCATCACCACATCGATGTCCTTGTAGGCGCCAGGAATCTCATCGAGAACTCCCTTGTCCTTTCGACACACCACGCCCTTCGTTTGAGCCACCAGGTCGGCTTCTGTGAATACCTTCTCAGCTTCGGTACGGCTCATGCGTCGCCCAGCCCCGTGCGCGCTGGAGCAGAAGCTGTCGTGGCTACCCCTGCCCCGGACGATGACGCTGCGCGCGCCCATGCTGCCAGGAACGATTCCCAGATCCCCCTCGCCAGCGCGAATCGCTCCTTTTCGGGTAACCCACACATCAGCCCCGAAATGGTGCTCGCGCGCCACGTAGTTGTGGTGGCAGTTCACCGCCTCGGTCGTCACGGTGAAGGGCGGTAGGTGCTTGGATAGCGCGGTCAAGACCAAGTCGAGCATCGCCTAGCGGTTGGCCATGGCGTATTCCTGCGCCCAGTGCACCGCTTCCACGTAGTCGTTGAAGTGCTCGCTGCCCTCCGGGAAGTACGCCAGGTCTCGATCAGGCAACTGCACCATCTGGCGCTGCATGTCCTCACGTGCCAATTCGATGAAGTAGGTGGCAATCGCGTTGCCGATGCCTCGGCTTCCGGAATGCAGCATCACCCAGACATTCCCGGCTTCGTCCAGGCAAACCTCGATGAAATGGTTTCCGCTGCCCAGCATTCCCATTTGGTTGGTCCATTTCGAAAACTTCCCGAAGGCCTTGAGCAATTCCGGATGACGCTCGGTCAGAGACTTCAATCCGGGTTCAAAGGGACGAACGGCATCCACCAGCACGTGGGCATCATCATGCTGGGCGCGACCCACGGGGACGTCGCGGCTGATCTGGTCGAAGACCCGCTTGAGGACCTTCTCATCAAGCTCGCTGGCTGTCAACGAAAGCCGCGCGGCGACCATGCCTCAGCCGATGTCCACGCCAACAGCAGCCGGGATGATCGCCTTATGGGTGGCGATCACGCTGCCCATCGTAGCGCCGATGCCCAGATGCACATCCGGCATCGCGGCCACGTGATGGTGGATGAAAGGCATGGAGGCGATGTTGGACAACTGCTGCAGCGAGCGGTCGTCGACATCGTCGGTCCAGATCTTGACGGGTACTCGTTTGGAGGCGATGACTTTCTTGATGGGCATAGGAAGCACGAGCCAACAGACGCGCGACGCGACTTCGGGCTGGGTTCAATTTCATTGAAATGTCAGTATTATGTGAAGGTTCTTCACATTTGGAAAGATTCAACCTACACTTCGGTGGCCCATGGTCAGATGAGCCAGTGTGCTCCACGCTGAATTGGCGTCAGCCCTGGAAACTCGGTGGCCTGGGCGCCCTTGCCATCCCGCTGCTGGGTATCGCCAAAGCTAGTGTTCAATAGGTAGACCTCTGTTTGCATGAGTCCCTCGCTGTACCCCGCTTGGACGCTGTTGCACATCCCGCACGACTCCAGAGAGATTCCTGCAGAGGTTCGGCAGCAATTTCTGCTGTCCGATGCCGAATTGGCTCTCGAAATCAGCCGGATGACGGATCACCTGACCCATCAGATCTTCGTGGACCCGCTCGGCTCGGCCACGGCGGTTTGCTCAGAGGTCAGCCGCCTCGTCGTGGATGTCGAGAGGTTCACTGATGACGCGCTGGAGCACATGTCACAGCGGGGAATGGGCGCGGTCTACAAGACAACGTCACATCTGAAGCCGCTCAGGCGTGATTTGACTACCGAAGAACGTGATTGGCTTCTTCGCACTTGGTACCACCCCCATCACCGGCGGTTGGAGACAGCCGTTACCCAGGTGCTTGAGCGACATGGTTGTTGCCTCGTGGTGGACTGCCACAGTTTTCCAGATGAAGCGCTGCCTTATGAGAAGGCTGAGGTCGGCATAGACCGGGCGGACATCTGCATCGGATCAGATCCCTTTCATACTCCGGCAGAGCTCGAGCAGTCATTCGTCGACGCCTTCGGCCGAAACGGCTGGCGGGTCGCGGTCAATGACCCGTTTGCCGGAGCGCTGGTACCCGCCAGTCGGTTCCAGAAAGACCGGAGGGTCCATGCCATCATGGTTGAGGTCAACCGCAAGCTCTATTGGGACGACCAGAAATCAGAGCCCAAGGCAACCTTTAGTCAAACGGCATCGGAGGTGCGACTGCGTTGCTCGGAGGCACTTCGCCACTATGAGCCCTTCCTGTTCGCTTGAGGTTTGGCTACACAACCCGTGCATGGGGTTCCTTATTGGGGTGCTCAACCTTCCCAAACAGCATTGGCTACCGCACGCAGATCCGAAACATCGAGATCGCCCTCTTCGGCCACCCAGTGGAAGTGGTCAACTCCCTCATCTCGCTCCTCACACCAGTAGGCGTACAGCAGCAGTTGTGCTGCCTGCAGCGGCTTCAGACCACCCCGGCGCAGGGCACTTCGCTCCACATAGGCGGTCGCCCAGCGACAATAGTTATCGTCGTAGCTCTTGATCCAAAGCAGCCAGTGCCGGCGGTCTGATGATTGAGAGGTGTAGTAGGCACTGATGCGGGAATGCATGGGTGACCATGCCCACTCCACTTGACCCAAGTAAAACGCAGCCCCAGGCAGTCGGCTCGGAATAGCAGCTCCTCCATCTGCGACCCGCTCAGTGGTCCATCCCTTGGGCAAAGTCGGCAAACCGGTGACCAGATACAGGCGCTGCAAGGGCAGCGCTTGAGGGCTCATGGCCAGATGGGGCTGACGTGCTCGCTTCATCGCAGATCTCCTGTGGACCGGAATGCCGAGCCGCCCGGTCCATCTTCACTGTCGCCGCCCTCGTCCTCCTCGCCTTCAGAGGGTGAGTCATCTCGGTTGTCATCTAGCCAGCAATCGATGCGCTCATGCACGATGTCGGCGAACTCAGCATAGAAGTTGGACTTCGCCTCGACGATGAAGCCGTGTGCTTCATCATCGTCACTGGCTGGGCAACCGAAGTTCGCCTCCAGGGCCTCCGACATGGGCCAGGCAAGCAGGAAAAAGTCGGCCAGTTCCTTGAGTGTCAATGGCTTGGATGAGGTGCGACTGATCCGGTCGAGCATGGAGCCCTCGAATTCATCGACCATCCGGTAGTGAAGCCGTCCACCGGACCGACGGACATACAGGCAGACCGTGTCATACATCGTGGAGCGCATGACGATGCGCGCGATCTCCACCTCGCCCACCCGCTTGGGCGGCAGGTACTCCCCGCCCATGCACATCGGGTGGATGGAGGCCATGGCGCTTCGCTGAGCGACGCTGAGCGCGGGGTTCTGGAGGATTTGCTCCGCCGTCTCTTGATCACCAGCGGCCAAGGCCTGCTCATAGGCGCTGCGCCGCAGGGCGCCCGGAATCTGGTCGGCCAGGGCGATCCCGCGGTCGAAGAAGGTGAAGTAGTCCGCGGGGCGATAGGCAAGGTTCAAAGGCATGGCGGTCGACTTTCAACGTTTGATGGGGTGAAACGCTTCAGAACGGATCAGCGTGTTCTCAGGAAAGCGACTTCGATAAGGCTTCAATGCGCCTCATCATTGAGGTGGGCCGCCCAGCCTTTCAGGATTTCCATATCGACAGAATCCGGCAAGGGCTCATCTCTTGAGAGGCTGTGATCACAGAACTGGATTCGACGAACGGGGTGAAAGTGGAGGAGCCAGTCTGGGCATTCGCCGAACAGCGTTCGGTACCGATGCTCGATCCACTGCCAGCGCATGCCCGTGGCCTGGGAGAAGCGATAGATCACCGCCTGCCCATTCGGAAGGAACCCCCGCGCCTCGAAAGAGCCAGAACCGCAGCCGGGATCCCACTGCTTGATGAGTACCGAGAGCTCCGCATCCGTCAAGAAGGTGGCCCCACTCTGGGTCCGCTTTGGTCCTCCCGGGCAGGCGGCCGCGGCCAATTCCACCGTATTGGGTACACCCTGGCCCGGCGCTTGCGCTGAGGACACACGCCACCGCCGGTATAGGTCAGACAGTTTTGCTGCATCAATACCCGCAAGGCCTGCCAGCTTCAGTCGGTCTTCATCCCATGGAAGCTGCGGATCGGCGGCTTTGGATAGGGTTCTGCAGTAAGACACCAGCAAACAGCGCTGCACTAGATCGCCGGCCACGGACCGCAGAACATCGAAGTCGTCTTCCCTCAAGCCCAGATCAAAAAACCAAGCGTCCAGCGCATGCCCCGGATCTGTCGGATACAGGGGTACGCGCCAGCGGTCATCTGCAACCCGCTGACTCTCGAATCGTGGAAGGCAGATGCTGCGGCTGTAGTTGCGATCGCCCAGGACAACCGTGCCGACCGGCCAATCGGGGGGCGACAGGGATTGGAGTTGTTCGGCCAGCTTGTTTCTGAGGCCGTAATAGGCGGCCAACGCATAGGATCCGAACATCCCATAGGGGCTGCCGTTGTCACTGCGGCAGCCTGACAACTGCCACTCCACGAGGTCGGCCAAGCTCAGGTCCAGAGCCTGCCGATCCTCGCGAAGCGCTTGCGCGATCCAGGCTGCCTTCATGGCGTCGAACTTGAGGCGGGAGGCTGCTCTTGCGGTTGATCCATCACCCTCGAAGCCCAGGTGCGGACCAAAGCAACGGAGGCCGCGAGGAAAGCCTCTGGGGACAGGGACACCGCACCGATGACACGCACAGGGCGGGACGAGATGGTGACATCAAGCATGTTCGGTCCCGTCTGCCGTGGCGGATTGCAGCAGGTACGCCGCGATGGAGGCCTGAAGCGCCTTCAGGTCGTCGCGCGTGACCAGCGTCTTGAA
>JAIYCN010000117.1 GCA_027487995.1 Rubrivivax sp.
CGGCGAGGACGGCGGCGGTGCGGCGCGGGAGCAGTTCCCGCAGCGTCCAGAGGACCGCCAGCTGGATCCCGGGGACGGTGAGGTAGGTGTAGCGGTCGGCCATCGATTGCACCCCGACCTGGACGAGGCCGATGACCGGGACCAGCGCGCCGAGGAACCACGCCCAGCCGACGAAGATCCACGGGCGGCGCCGCAGTTGCCACACTGCCGCCGCGGAGAGCGCCGCCACCAGGGCGCCGGAGGCGAGCACGCGCGGCGGCGGCCAGGTGCCGGGATGCGGGTAGAGCACCGCCAGGTCGACCGGGAAGATCACTTTCCCGAGGTAGCGCGCGATCGCGACCAGCGCGTTGGCGACGCGGTCCCCGAGGTCGAGCGCGGCGGAAACGGAGCCGCCGGCCTGCTGCACCCGGTAGGTCACGTAGGCGGAGGCGGCCACCAGGGCGAAGAAGGGGAGTTTCTCGCGCACCAGCGGCAGCCAGTCGCGCACGGTGGCGGCGCGGCGGAGCGGCCAAGCGTCCAGCAGCAGGAGCACGCAGGGCAGCGTGACCAGCATCGGCTTGGCCATCAGCCCGAGGGCGAAAGCGACAAGGGTCGCCGCGTACCAGCGGCCGGCGCCGGTGCCGCCGGGGCGGCGGCGCTCCGCGTAGCCGGCGTAGCACCAGAGCGTGAGGAACCAGAGGCAGCCGCTGAGCACGTCCTTCCGCTCCGCGACCCAGGAGACGGACTCCACCCGGAGCGGATGCCACGCGAAGAGCGCGGCGCAGACCAGGCTGGCGACGGCGGCGCCGGTCAGGCGGCGGAACGCGAGGAAGGCGAGCGCGGCGTTCAAGGCGTGAAGGAACACGCTGGTGGCGTGGTGGCCGCGCGGATTCAGCCCGAAGAGGGTGACGTCGAGCTGGTGCGACAGCCAGGTGAGCGGATGCCAGTTCGAGGCGGCGCCGCTGGTGAAGGCCCAGCGGACGCCCTCGAGGCTCAGCCCGGCGCGGACCTGCGGATTGGCGGTGACGTAGTCCGGATCGTCGTAGTTGACGAAGTCGTTCCCGCACGAGCCGGAGAACAAGAGCAGCGTCAGCGCGAAAAGCAGCAGCGCGGGCGCGGCCCCGCGGGCGAAGGCGGGGGGCGGATTGGCGGGCGCCGCCTTCACGTCTCCCCGCGCGCCGGCGCCGCGCCGTAGCGGGTCGGCCACGGGAGCACCCGCTCCAGCTGCCGCCGGTACCACGTCCAACGCACGTAGAGTACCGCCGCGCAGGCGGCGCCCGCGGTGTCCGCCACCCAGTCGGCGACCTCCGCGCTCCGGCCCGGCACGAAGCTCTGGTGCCACTCGTCACTGGCCCCGAAGGCGGAGGCGACCACGACGGCCAGCACCGCCCCGCGCCAGGTCCGCGCCGGGCGGCAGGCGAGCGTCCCGAGGAGGCCGTAGACGGCGAAGTGCACCACCTTGTCCCCGTGCGGCACATCCCCGCCGGCGGCGACCGTCGAGCGGTGGGAGGCGATGAAGATCATCGTCGCCACGGCAACGGGCCAGAACCACACGGCGAAACGGGCGGGAGAGGGACGATCCACGGCTGGGGAGAGAGGCGCTCCCGGGTTTCCCGGCAATCCGAAAAGCCGGCGCGCCGCGCCCGGCCGGAGTTGCAGCCGGAGGCTCCTCCCGCACGCTCCCCCCCGTGCTCACCGCCGCTCCCGCCCCGTCCGCCCCCGCCGCCCCGCGCCTCCCCGCCGGGCCCGAGCTGCTGGCGCCCGCGGGGGACTGGGAGTGCGTCCGCGCCGCGGTCGAGAACGGGGCGGACGCCGTGTACTTCGGCCTGGAGCGCTTCAACGCCCGGATGCGCGCCCGCAACTTCACCCAGGCGGACCTCCCGGCGGTGATGGAGTACCTCCACGGCCGCGGCGTGCGCGGGTACGTCACCTTCAACACCCTCGTCTTCACCGCGGAACTGGAGGAGGCGGCGGCAATGCTCCGCACCCTGATCGCGGCAGGGGTGGACGCGGCGATCGTGCAGGACGTCGGCGTGTGCCGGCTGATCCGCGCGTTGTCGCCGGATTTCCCGATCCATTGCTCGACGCAGATGACCATCACCAGCCCGGCCGGCGTGGCCTTCGCGCGCGGCCTGGGGGCGCAGCTCGTCGTGCTGGCGCGGGAGAACTCCATCGCGGACATCACGCGCATCCAGGCCGCGCAGGCGGCGGCGGGCGCGCCGCCGTTGCCCCTCGAGGTCTTCGTCCACGGCGCCCTGTGCGTCGCCTATTCCGGGCAGTGCCTCACCAGCGAATCCCTCGGCGGGCGGTCGGCGAACCGCGGCGAGTGCGCGCAGGCGTGCCGCCTCCCGTACGACCTGATCGCGGACGGGCAAAAGGTGGACCTCGGCGACCGGCGCTACCTGCTGAGCCCGCAGGACCTCGCGGGCCTCGAGGTGCTGCCGGAGCTGGTGCGCGCGGGGGTGGCCTCGCTCAAGATCGAGGGCCGGCTGAAGTCGCCGGAGTACGTCGCCAGCATCACGCGGGTCTACCGGCAGGCGATCGACCGGATCCGCGCGGGAACCCCGCCGCCGGCGGCCGACTACGAGTTGCA
>JAIYCN010000393.1 GCA_027487995.1 Rubrivivax sp.
ATCCACCTCGCGCAGGGGCAGGCGCATCAGGGCGGTGGCCAGGAAGGGTTGCTGAAGCGACAGGCGGATGCGCGCGCGCAGCACCCGCTGTCCGACTTGCTCGCGCTGTTCGGGAGTAAGGACGTGCAGCGGCTTGGGGCGGCGCTGGGGTTCGCTCTGCCCTGAACCCTTGCGCGCCGCATCGTTGCGCTGAGCGGCAGCCAGCGTGCTCATGACCGCGCCATCAGGTGCCCGTGGGTCTTGAGGAAGGTCCGGTACCCCTCCTCCCGCATGAAGGCCGGCCGCGCCTTGATCATGTCGCGCGCCAACACCACGCCGAACTCCGGGGGCAGCCGCGTCAACAGCACCGCGCTTGCGGCCGAGACCACCGCATCAGCCGCGTGATACGCCAACCACGAGGTCAGCATGTAGGTGCCGTCCAGGTCCTTTGGCAACTCGGCGTGCTGCGGGTCGTCCACCACCTTGCGGATGGCCTTCTCATTGAGCGCCTTCTTCACATACCCCTGAAACTCCACCGCCGCGGCCTGCCCCACGATGCCGGGCAGCACATCGGCGCTTTCCTTCGGGCCACCCATGGCGGCCATCACGTCGGAGGCCATCTGCCAGGAACGCGGCGTGGGGTAGGCACTGCCCTCCCCCGGCTCGCCCAACAAGAGCGAGGGCCGAACGCCGATGAAGGACACCACCAGCGGACTTAGCCGCTTGTCGATGGCCCAGGCGCGCCAGTCGTCCACATCGGCTTCCATGTCCATGTGCACGAAGCGGTTGGCCAGGGCGCTGGACATGCGGAAGGTGACGGCACGGTCTTGCTGCCGGTTGCCGGCCGCGACGATCCACCAGCCATCGGGCAGCACATACTCACACACGCGCCGGTCGAGTACCAACTGGTACAGGCTGGCCTGCACCAGCGGCGGGGCGGCGTTGATCTCATCGAGGAACAGCACACCGGGCACCTCGTGCGGGCGCGGCAGGAAGGAAGGCGGGCACCACACGGCACGGCCGCCTTCGATGGAAGGAATGCCGCGCAGGTCGGTGGGGTCCAGCAGGCTGGCGCGCAGGTCGATCACCGGCAGCTTGCGCTCGGCGGCAATTTCGCGCACGAGCGAACTCTTGCCCACGCCGGGCGGGCCCCAGACGAAAGCGGGCCAGCGCTGGTGGAGCAGGGATTCGAGGACGTTCTTCAGGCGGGTGGGTTTCATGAGTGGGCGGTGTTCGATTGGGAATGGGCGGCAGATGAAGTGGCACGCTCACGCATCCACCACGCCAGCACGGCCGACTCTTTAGGGTTCATCGGTGCAAACCACGGGTAACGCTCCATCAGCAGCATGGCTGCGCGCCGCGGAATCTTGAGTTCGGTGCCGTCCCCCGGTGTGCCCATGGCTTCAAACAGGTCGCGCGTGGGCACCCACCAGCCTCCAGAGCGGGCACCGGTTTGCATCAAGTCCGGCAGCGGGGCGAGGAACTGCTCGCCGTGGCGGCGGATGAGCAGCCACAGCGATGTCGGGTCCGGCTCATTGAGCCAGGCTGCGTGCATCTCCATCACCAACTCGGGCCTTGGGTTGCGCAGCACCCAGGTACCGGCCTCGCGCTCCAGCGTGCCCTCCCCCTCACTGAGGGTCTCGGCGCGAATGGGATGAGCCAGACGCGGGTCGGGCTCTCCTTCGTGAACCCGAAGGATCGAGATCACCGACTTCACGCCCAGGTGCTGCAACCGTGGGTTGACAGGCGGATCCGACGGCAGGCTGCGCAAGCCCGAGACGTTTGACTGCAGCTTCAGGAATTCACCGGCCATCAGGTCGCCCACCTCCACCTGCGGGCGTTGCGTCCATTCCTTCAGTTGTCGGCACAGCGCCCAGGTAGTGCCCACCGGCAGGATCTCCCTTGCCGGCCAGGCCGTGCGGTCCACCTGATCCACATAGCGGCACTTGGGTTCGTCCAGCTCGAAGAACCCGGCTTCCACCACATTGCCCATTCCTGAGAGACGCAGACGCTGTCCACGCGAATAGCAGGCGGCGGCGTAGAGGACGTCCTCATGCGGCCGGTGAAAGGGCAAGATGGCGTCCGGCATGCCCGACTCCGCCAGTGATAGGAAGTCGGATTGGCAGCGCCGATGGGCCGCGTTTTTCAGCGCGGCGTGCAGTTGCTGCAACACCGAGAGTTCCACATCCGCCAGACGCAAGGCGGCATAGACGGCCGGAGCGCTCACCTCCACCAAGCCTGCTTCGAAGTGTGCGGGGTCAAACTGCATGGTCGGCTCCCTTCGCCAAGGCCGCGTCCAAGCGCGCCCTCAAAGCCCGCGCATGCGGCTCATGCACCATCGATAGAAACGCCAGGTGCCCCTTCAACTGCTCCACCGTCTGTCCGTCTTCCAGCGCCCCACCCTGCTCCACCCGGTGCACCGCCGCACGCATCTGCCGGCGCACCTCGCGCGGTACCGCCACCTGGTCGTTCACCACCAGGCCGGTCACCATCTGCCGCCTACCCCGCCTGAAGATGTTCGTCTTCTTCGGGTCCAGCACCAGGCCGATCTGGCCGAGGGTGCGTTGCGCGGTGCGCAGCAGGCCCACCACACGGCGGTCGCCGGAGAATGTCAGGTCGTCCGCATAGCGCGTGTACTTCGCGCCGATGTTCTCGGCCGCCACCTGCAGCACTTCGTCGGTTCGGCGCAGCACCAGGTTCAGCAGCGCAGGGCTCGCGGGTGAGCCCACCGGCAGCGCCCCCCGTGCGGTGCACAGGTCCACCAACATGGAGATGGCCGTGGGCGAGAGCCGGTCGCCCAACTCCCGCCGCAGCGCGGCCAGCGCCAGCGACCAGCGCACGCTCGGAAAACAGTTGGAGATGTCGGCATTCACCACCACCAGCTGCCCCACATGCGGCTTCGCGTTGTCCACGATCGAGCGGTCGGGCACGAAGCCGCACGCCGCAGGATGTGCGGCCAGGGGTTGGATCAGTTTGTCCAGCACCATGCGCTGCGCGTCCTTCACCACCAGGCGCGGCATGAGGATGGTGCGCATGCCGCCGCTGCGCTTTTGGATTTGCGCTTCCTTGTAGGCATGGTCCAGCTTGTGGCCGGCCTGTGCCTTCGGGTCGGCCAGGGCCATCACCTTGTGCATCAGGTCCACGAAGTACAGGCCCAGCAAGGGAATGAACTCAAGCATGGCCGCTTCGCGCCGGGCGCGGGAGTCCTTCGTGGCATCGGCCTTGGCGGCCAGTTCGGCCTGGGCGTGGGCGCAGGCCTGAATAAAGGCGTCCTGACCGAGGCGGCGGCTGAGTTCGGCCAAGCGGTCGGTGCTGCGCCGGCAGGCCAGCACCAGCGCCACCGGGCGCTCTTCTTCCTCACCCAGCCAACGGCTCAGGCTTCGAACCCTGCCCAGCCCCGGCGGCATGTGGGTGGCCAGGGTCTTGAGTTCCTGCGCATCCTTGGTGCGGTTCATGCGATTGCGCCACGCCAGGCTCTGCACCTTGGAATCACTTGACCCCATCAGTACATCCAAGGTCTGCAGCGGCGTGGACGCGTTGCGGGCCAGGCGCTCTAGCCAGTCCGCTGGCGCATGCTGAACCAAAGCACGCGCGGCCAGCGGATCCCGCAGCAGCCACAGCTTGATGCCTTCCAGCGGGCGCGTGGGCAGGCTGTCTTCGCGGTGCAGCGAGCGGGCCAGCACTTCCTGGAAGGCGCCCGGCACCAGCGGCATGCGGCTGGAACTGAACATGGCCACGGCGTCCTTCAGCGGCGTGGTGTGCTCCAGCGCGACTTCTTCCACCACATCCCAACCCGTGCATCCCCAGGCCGCCACCACCCAACGGCCCCAGCCGTATTCCCAGCGGTCGCGCCAGTTCACGTCGATGGCGCGCTGGGCCAGTTCGCGCAGTTCGCGGGCGCGTTCCAGTGAACCACCGTTGGCCTTGATAGCCTGCGCCATCAGCTCAATCCAGGGGCGTGCGTCGGGCAAGGCACGCAGCCTTTTGGCCAGCATGCCCCAGCCCGCGTAGCCCATGGCCTCCAATGCCGGCACCACCCGCTCTAGCGGCATCTGCTTCCAGGCTTCGCACTCCGAAGGCAGCAGGTTGCCCGCGCCGCTGGCGATCAGGCGGAGTTGCTCTTCCATCGACCATGCGCGTTGCATCGGCGTCAGGTCTTGCCGGGTGATCTTGGTGCGGAAGGTGGAAGGGTCCTGGCCCGGCGTGAGTTCGCCCCGGCACATGGCAGCCGCGACCTCGCTGGGCGTCATCGCCCACCAGGCGGGCAGTGCGTGAGGCGCTAGGGGCACCAGACGCTTGAGCGCTGCCGCGGACATCGGCACCCAGGGCCCGAAGTCCGCGCGCATGGACGCATGGCTTTGCACATCCTGCAATTCCCACGGTTGCTGCGGCAAGTCTCGGCACAGCGCCTTGGCCACCGGGGTGTCGGGGATCTGGGCCAGTAGGGCATCCACTTCGCCCAGCCTGCGGGCGCGGATGGCGCGCATCAGCTCCATCAGCACCTGGTCCAGCCGCTTGCGCTCGGCCATCAGGGCCTGGGCGCGGGGCTCGAAGCCACCGTCTTCATGCAAAGGCCGCGCCAGCACAATCGGCCAAATATCGTCGGAGGCCATCACCAGCTTCTGTGCGGCGTCTGTGAGCAGCGCAAACTCAGTGGGCCCCAGGCGGCGCCAATTGCGGCCTTCGATCGCGGCGGCCTTCACCGCACGGTGCAACTCGATCCGGCGCTGATAGGCGGTGGCTCCGGGCTGACGCGCCACCTGATGCAGCAGTTGAGCCAGGCTCGCACCCTTGCGAAAGTGGTGGGCGATGCAATAGCGCAGGCGGATGCTGCCCCGCAGGCGGGTGTTGGGCCCCAGGTTGGGCACACCGGCGGCGTTGGGTTGTTCGGCCATCAGGAAATCGAAGAGCGAGCGCCAGCGCGGGTCACCCTGCGCACCGGGCTCCTTGGCCCAGCGCTCAATCGTCAGCTTGCGCAGGCGCAGGGCTTCCGCCTCAGTTGAGGGCTGCGACAGGCCCGCGCGGTACAGCAGGCCGATGAACACCCGGTTGCGCCAGCAGGCAGACCACGCCTGCTGCAGGGCGTACTGATCGAGTTGGGCGGCCCGGTCACCGCAGGCGCCTTGGCGCTTGATGGTGAAGCCCCGGTTGGCAAAGGCCCGAGACAGAAGATCACGAAGGCCCGGCCAAAGCCTGGCAGCCGTCGCATTCACCGCTTGCCAAGCAGCTGTGGTGAACGCCGGCGACAAGGGGTCGTGCGCAGTCAATACCGCCTGCAGGACCTCCTCATGTTCACCGAGCAGGTCGGCGATCTTTTGGACGGGGGTGCGCTTGTCGATGGGGCTTGAGCTCACGAGAAGGTGCCCCCCACCCCCGTCACTAAAGCGTCGGGGAAACGGACGATTGCAGCGAAGGCACTGCTTTCTCCGCATTCGGGCACACGCACCCCGCGTGGACCGACTGCGGAGAACGCAGTGGCTTTGCGGAGAGCGTGCGAAGCCGCAACAGAAGTGCGATCCTGGCGATGCACCAGGGGAACCTGAGCGGTGGGTGGGGGGCTGAAAACCATGGGCTGATCTTGGTGAATCAGAAGCTCAAAGATTGATCTGGATGTCTATACAGTTGATGCTGCGGGACAGGCAGGGGCACTGCACAATCAAGAAGGCCACAGACCGATTGGTTATGCAGGCTGCTCGCCGTCCTCGGGCGCTCGGAGAACTCGCAGGCCAGCCAACATCTCAGCGGATGAACCTTCCGACCAGGCAGCCCGCTGGAGCGCAACTTCAGCCGCAAGATCGTTGGCTACATACCAATGAACTGCGTCCGAGTCCGCCGGCACAGCTTGAGAGTCCATCGCATTGAAGACTCCAGTTACCCCAGCCGCATAAACATCGGGCTGGTTCAGGGCCCACAGCAGCAGGTGGTTCCTGCGCATGTTGATCAGTTGCCTGCTTGCCGGCGCTTGCCTGCGTTCAAGTCGCTCGCACACCAGAAATGCAGAAGCCGAGCCGGGCACGACCCTGAGGCCAGTAATGGTCGCCATCTGGCTAACCGCCCTACTCAACAGCACCTTGGAGGCGAAATCCACGCCCTGATCGGTCTTGAGGTGGAGGACAAAGCCCTGACAAACGGGCTCGGTGGCTTGCAACTCGCGATCGGGTTCCGATTCGCGCCTTGGCTTTGGTGTTGACGACATAAATCCTCCTTGTTTGCTCTTGATACTCGCGCTCTTAGCGCTGGCGACCCATCAGACGCTGGTGCCTGCTGGCGAATCTGTCAGGATGGCTTTAAGCCGACCCCAGCTCTCATCGGGAAGGGTTCGAAGGATTCGAACCAGGTTCTGATCCCCAACCTGTAGAGTCCTCGCTCGAACGGCAGGTGCGATGGATTCGCCTTCTTTCACCTCGGCCTCTTCGAGCTCCAATCCACGCACGATGGCGCCGTTTCTGAGCGCCTCATCCAGGGTGAGGATGAAACTTGTGGCGAAACTCTTGCTGCATGCATGACACTGATCCGAAGTCATGCTGTTCAGCGCCCCACAGTCATCACAGGTCTTGAACCTCTGGGGGGCGGCTGGAAACTCGTGGCCGCAGCTCGGGCATTCGTTCGCATGCAGCTCGCACTCCGTCGCGCAAACCGGGCAGCGCTTCAGCTTCGGAGCACCACCAACTCCAGCCTTGGCAGCGGGTGACATTTCGTCCTCAATACGCCGTGCATAGGCTTCGAAGGTAGAGAACGCAGGCATCACCACGTATGCACGCGTGTCGTCGTCATGTCCACAAGAACGAACCACACGGCCAACTGCTTGACGGAATGAGAGCTCCGTCAGAGCATTCGGGAGGTACACCAGTACTCTCAGCCGGGGAATATCGACCCCCTCGGAGACCATGGCTACCGACACCAGCCAGCGCTTGTCGGTATTCCGAAACGCCTTGATCGTACCGTCAGCGTTCGGGTTCTGACTGTGCACCAGAAGTGGCCTCTCCCCTTCCAGCAGCTCGATCAGATTGACCATGTACTCGGCCATCTCAATCGACTGGGCGATGACCAATCCTCCGGCATTGGGCATCCGCAGGCGAAGCTCGCTCAGCTTTGCACCACCCCACTCGACCATCGTGGCCTGGTAGCCCGTCCGGAGAGGGGTAACCTTGTCAGCCTCGTACTGGGGCGTACACGCCAGCTTGTAAAAGTTGAGTGCCCGCTGAAGACCGGGAATGCGTGCGAGGTCTTTCGGCAGTGAAGCCTCCTGATCGCTGCTGATCTGCACAGTCTTTCCACCTTGCAGATCAACAGTGAACTTCCCTTCATGTAGGTGAAATGCTGCAGGCCGGCAGTACCCCAGGTCCACAGCCTCTCCGTACGACAGCGTGTAGGTCCCAGCCTCCGGGTGATCAATGGATCCACCGTCGTCATAGGCCAGCCACACAGACTGCTCACCGTCGGAGCGAATGGGCGTGCCGCTCAGGATCAAAGCGAATTTCGCTGCTGCAAACGCATCGTCAGCACCAGAACCCCATGCAGCCTTAACAGCTGCGTGGTGGTGTTCATCGCAGATCACCAGCACTCGATTGGCGCGACAGACCGCCTGAAGAGCGTCCTGTAGTCCTTGAACTGCGGACCATGTCGCACACACATCAATACCGAGGGCATTCACATCGCCAGCTCGTGCGGTCACCTTGGTCATGTGGCGGCCGGTCACCACACGGAAGTCGTCTGCCCACTGATTGACAACCTCACTGCGAGGCGCAATCACGATCACTCGGTCGACCTCGCCGAGATCCAGCAGTCGCTTGGCGATGACGCAGGCGGCGATTGTTTTACCGGCACCAGGCGCCGCGTTGATCAGGAAATGGCGATCACTGCGGTCCGTCATCAGCCACTTGACAGCCTTATTCAGTGCATCCTGTTGCCACGCACGCAGTTGAGTCATGTTCACACCCTTTATCTGGTTACACCGAGCACAAAGCGCTTGCCCGTTGTTCGTGTTCGTTCGGCCTCCCCTGGAAAAGGGGACAACGTGATCCGCATGGAAAGAGGGCTTCAGTGCATCGCCGCAGATGGCGCATTTCCAACCTGAGACCCAGGACAGAATCCGCCGCTGCACCGCACTGAATCGCCTCCTCACAAGTTCACTCGGTACTCGACCAACTGAAGTTCTTTCGTTGGCAAGTTGCTCGGCGGTGTAAGCACCGCATGCTTGTTGATGCGCGCCACCGCGGCGGCGTAGGGAACACGCCTTGATCGAACGATGAACCCTTCTCGCCGTACATCGGTGATCAGTCGAGTCAAGTCAGGCAAACCAAACAACACAATGGCCTCCAGCCTAGTGATCGGATTCCCCGAAACCAAATGCTCGCGCGCTGCAAGCACCATTCCACTTCTCACGTCACTCATAAGCACATCTCCACACCAAGGTCTCTCCACTGCTGCACAACCATCGGGTCACCGACGGGCTCATCGTCCTCGTCGTTACCGCTGGAACTAAAACGGTTCATCAACCGCCATCTACCATCTGCCATCGCCCGGTCAATCGACCATGAGTCGAAGTTCTGGCCCCCCGTGCGGAGACTGAATGAGGGCACGGCCTCATCGAAGAACAGCCCGACCAACTGGTCGGCGTATCCCAACAGATCACCGGCCGGAACGACACCGGCCGTCGCGGAGCGGAGCTCCTGGTAGACCGCGCGGATTCGCTGTGAACGGTTCATCTCGTCCTCCTCAATGCAGATTGCCCACTTGACGTTCGGTTTCACCGCCTTCAATGCAAGGCTCATCCGTGGTCACTTCCGAGCTGGAATCGTTTTCGGGGGCCACTGCAGACACCGCACACATGACGCCCTGGAGGACGTTTTGAAACACCGGAAGCGGGCTCTGCTCCTTCGTAAAGAAGAGGCCCATCTCGGTCGCAACCAACGCGAGGGCGAAGGTCAGATCGTGCGGTTGTTGCCCCTGGGCGATACGCTCCGAGACATAGGTGCGAAGCAGGTTCACCACCTGCTCAGTGGTAAGCGCTTCAGGTTCGAGCGCAGCGTCTAGCGTCTGGCTTACGGTACTCATTGGGACCTCCTGGTGCGGCCTTAGTGCCGCGGTTGATCCATCTATTGCGAGTAACGTGCCAGGCCTCTTTGATCAGCCTAGTCTGGTAAAAAATGTTTAAAAACAATGACTTATTGGTTCCGTATAAGTCCAGACAAGACGATTTTTGTAAAATTATTTACTTTTATGCTAATTTGCGTACCATGACAACATGAAGATCGAATCTTGGTTGGTGGCATGGATTGGGGACGCGGACTTGACTGCGGCAGACTG
>JAIYCN010000266.1 GCA_027487995.1 Rubrivivax sp.
CCAGCCGCCCACCGCATGCACCACCACACTGCCGGCGAAGTCATGGAAATCCGCACCGCCGATGCCCTTGATCCACGCCTGGAACGGTGAATCCGTGCCCCACACCGCGCCTTCAAAGAAGGGATAGATGAAGCCCACGATCACCGCCGTGGCAATCAACTGCGGACCGAAGCGCGCGCGTTCGGCAATGCCGCCCGACACGATGGCGGGAATGGCCGCGGCAAAGGTCAGGAGGAAGAAGAACTTGACCAGTTCATAGCCGTTGTTGGCCGCCAGGGTGCCCGCGCCCGTCATGAAGCTGGTGCCGTAGGCCACCGTGTAGCCGACAAAGAAGTACACGACCGTGGACACGGCAAAGTCCACGAGGATCTTCACCAGCGCATTGACCTGGTTCTTCTGGCGCACGGTGCCCAGTTCCAAAAAGGCAAAGCCCGCGTGCATGGCCAGCACCATGATGGCGCCCAGCAGAATGAAGAGCGCATCCGCGCCCGGCTTGATCGACTCCAAGGGGTTCTCCAATGCGAGTGGGTGGCGCGGTGCACCACACGGTGTTGTTGTGCACCATTCGCATGCAAACCACATGCCCGACTTGGGGCGTTGCGTACGGACTAAAGACGCTCAGGCCGCCCTCTTGCGGTGCGTCCAAGCTCGACGGCGCACCAATATCGTGCAGACACGCGCAAGCCCGCCCCAATTCAGGGCGCAACAAACACGGCAGCACTTCGCGGCGGTACCGTGATGCGCCGCTGATCCGCCTGCCACCGGGCCTGCGCCCGGATCCGGGCATCGGCGGCTCCAGCCGCGCGATGCACCGGGTGCAAGTCCCATGCCGCGGCGTGTTCGGGCGCCAGCATCAGTTCACCCGGCTCGCCCGACGCGTTGAACACCACCAGCACAGCCGCATGCGGCGAACCCGGCAAGCCGCGCCCATCGATGTGCATCGCGATGAGGCCCGGCCTGCCCTGCGGCCCCGAACCGGGAAAGCTCACCCGCTCCCGAATGGCCTGTGCCGATGGCAGGCGCAACAACGGCGTGGAAGCGCGCAGCCGCAGCAGGTCCAGGTGCGCAGCCTTGCTGAAGGCGATCACCTCTGTCGTGGGCTTGATGCCCAGGTGCGCCAGGCGCGGCGCCATCACCGGCCAGAAGGCGCGGCTGTCCTGCCCCGGCGGGAGACCCGCCGCAAAACCGTTGTCGCGCAATGTCCAGTCCAGGCGGTTGAACCAGTCGCCAGAGTCGTAGCTGTTGAGGTCCATGGACTTCGAGCGCAGGATCTCCTGGCCCGCATGCCAATAGGCCACTCCCAGCGACAGCGCCACCAGGGCCGAGCCCAGCACTTGAATCTGCGCGCGCTCCAAGGCGGAAACCGACAGGGGCAACTTGAATGCGTTCAGGTCGAAGAGCGTCGGGTTGTCGTGGTTCTCCACGTAGTTCACCACCTCGCCCGGCTCGCTCACATAGCCCGCGGGCTGGCCGCTGTAGGGCAGGTCCTTCAGCGACACGTTGCGGCCGTCGTGCAGCGTCATTCGAAAGTCACTCAACGAACCGGCCAGGCCCGCGCGGATCAAGTCCGCCGCCTCGGCCTGCTCAGTGCCCTGCGCCCCATTGAGCCAGCCCTTGCGGGACACGGTGGTGGCCACATCGTCGCCGTGCCGCGTGCCACGCGCGGCATCACGCAGGCGGTCGTTGAAAGTGGCGATGCCGCTGCCGGCCAAGGACAACTGCGAGGCCTGAACGAAGCGCGCGCCGTCGGCAATCTCGCCGAAGTTCCAGCCCTCGCCGATCAGCGGAACAAAGCGCCCCGCCGCCTCGTTCACCGCCACCTGCAGCGCTTCCATCGCCTCGCGCGGCTGATGGCCCATCAGGTCGAAGCGAAAGCCATCGATGCCGTGATGCCGAACCCACAGCACCGCCGAGTCGATCATCAGCTTGCGCATCATGCGGTGTTCGGTGGCGGTGTTGTCGCAGCAGGTGGACCGCTCCACTTCACCGCGCGCATTCAGCCGGTGGTAGTAGCCCGGCACGATGCGGTCCAGCACCGATCGTGCATCCTGCCCAGCCGCCGACATGTGGTTGTAGACCACGTCCATGCCCACACGCAGCCCCAGCCCATGCAGGGCCATCACCATCTGCCGCAGTTCGCGGATGCGCACCGCAGGGTCGGCCGCATCGGTGGCAAAGCTGCCCTCGGGCGCATTGAAGTGCCAGGGGTCGTAGCCCCAGTTGAAGCAGTCGCGTGCGGCGCTCGCCTCCATCAGGGCCTGCTGCTGCGTGGAGTCCGGCGCGGCAGCCCTCAGGCGTGTTTCGTCGGGTGTCACACAGCCCTGTTCGGGCACCGTGGCCAGGTCGAAGATGGGCAACAGGTGGACATCCGTGAGGCCAGCGCGCGCCATGTCGGCCAGGTGCCGCACGCCATCGCTTTTCGCGTGGGTGAAGGCGCTGTACTTGCCGCGGTGGGCCGCGGGCACGGAGCGGTCACCCGCCGAAAAGTCGCGCACATGCAACTCGCTGATCACCATGTCGACCGCGTGTGTCGGCGCAGCGGGACGCGGGTGACCCGCCCAACCCGGTGGCGCCAGCGCCGGGTCGTCCAGGCGGCCGATGTAGCTGTGCTGCGAATTGGCGGTGAGGCTGATCGAATAGGGGTCGGTCACACGGTTGATCACCCAACCATGGCTTGGCACGAACACCTCCACCAGGTAGCGGTAGGTGCGACCGCTCAGGTCCTGCGCATGCCGCGCACGCCAAATGCCCGTGTGGGCCTCCCGCTCGGCCGGCCACAGCGCCGTGGCCGCGCCGCCACGTGGGCCATGCTCGCACACCCACACGCGGCGCGCGGTGGGTGCCCACAGTGCCCATTCAGTGGCTTGGCCGCGCCGCACGTGCACGCCCAGGGCCGCCTGCTGCGCTGATTCCGCATACAGATCATCCAGCGCCTGCGCGGCCTGCGTTCTCTCGGCCACCACCACGCGACCTTGACCATCCAGCCCCAGCAGAGCCAAAGGCCCGCGATGCAGTTCGCGCAAGGTTTGGCGATCAGACGGCGACACATCGCGCAGGGCCCACACGCTGCCCTGCCCCATCTGCGATGTGGCCTTTGCAGCAGCCGTGCCCAGCGCGCGCGACTCATCCGCCCCTTCCACTTTCGCCAGGGGCATCACTCGAACGTCCGCGTGCAGGGCCTGGCCGAGTTGGAGATGCCGAGGCAACGCATCACCAGCCGCCACCAACCATTGCGCCACGGGTCCGGCATTCACGGCAGCGCCTACGCGGATCGTGCGCGCATCCAGCCAAGCCGCCTGGGCGCTCAGGGCCTTCCAAGTTGCGCTGGGCGGAGGGCCCAATGGCAGGCTCGGGTCAGCCGATTGGCACGCCTGCAGCCCAGGCTGACCCACCGGTCTCCCCGACGGCGCCGACGACACCGACGACACCGACGACACCGACCGCCCCGACGGCACCGACGCCGAAGGGGTCTCCACCGAAGGGGCCGCTGAGGCCAATGAAGCCAGTCCATGGGCAGCCAGGGACAGCATCAACAACGCAGGGGCGAGGAACATCTGGCGCTTTCAACAAAAGTCGCGAAACTTCAGAATGGTAGTTTTACTACACCAGAAAGTCCATCGTCGACCTAAACTCGCGCCGCTACCTCGCTAAAAGTCGACACACCATGCGTAGTAAAACTACTTTCTCGCGCAACGCCATGCGTCATCAGGCCAGCGCCCTCGTGCTCCTGTTGGGCCTGGTCGCCTGCGGCGGCGGTGGGTCTGGCGCCGCGACTCCGCCCACAGCCGGCAGCGGTGGCAGCAGTTCCACCGGCAGCAACACAACACCGACTGCACCGACCATCCTGCCTGCAGTCGACACCCGCAGCATTGCAGCCAATGGTGTCGCCCTTCCCCTACCCGAAGGCTGGCAACACGGCGCCTTCATGCAGATCTTCGTGCGCAGCTACCAGGACAGCGACGGGGACGGCATCGGTGACCTCAAGGGGCTCATTTCGCGCCTGGGCTACCTGAAGGACCTGGGCGTGCGCGGCCTGTGGCTGATGCCGGTCAACCCCAGCCAGGACCGTGACCACGGCTATGCCGTCACGGACTACCGCAACGTCGAATCGCAGTACGGCAGCCTGGCCGACCTCGATGCCCTGGTCAGTGCCGCCGCCGCCAACGGCATGGGCGTGATCCTGGACTACGTCATCAACCACAGCGCCGCCGACCATCCGGCCTTCACCAACGCGCGTGCGGCCAAGGACAACCTCTTTCGCAGCTGGTACCTGTGGCAAGACAGCGCGCCGGCGAATTGGTCCGTGTTCGGCCAGAACCCCTGGCGGCAAGATCCCACAGGCTGGTACTACGCGCCCTTCTGGAGCCAGATGCCCGACTGGAACCTGCGCCTGCCGGCGGTGGAAGCCTTCCATCTCGACAACCTTCGTTTCTGGCTCAACCGGGGCGTGGCCGGCTTTCGCTTCGATGCCGTGGGCCTTCTGATTGAGAACGGGCCGAGCGCGTTCAACAACCAGCCCGAAAGCCGCGCCTTCATGCAGCGGGTACAAGGCGTGCTGCAGGCCTACCCGCGCCGCTACATGGTGTGCGAAGCACCTGACGATTCCCAAAACTACGCGGTGGCCTGCGGCAGCGCCTTCGCCTTCGACCTGAACGGCCGCATCCTGGGCGCCGTGCGGGGCAACGCGGCCGACATCGCCGCGGTCAGCCGCTACTTCAACACAGCCGCACCGGGCACCGCCACCTTCCTGGCCAACCACGACCTGTTCGCCGGGGACCGGGTCTGGAACCAACTCAATGGCGACACTGCCGCCATGAAACTGGCCGCGGCCACCTACCTGTTGATGCCGGGCACGCCATTCATCTACTACGGTGAAGAAATCGGCATGGCCGCGGCATCGGGGATCAACGACGACGGTCGCCTGCGCACGCCCATGAACTGGGCACCCGGTGGCCCCGGTGCCGGGTTCACCACCAGCGTGCCCTACCGTTCCCTGTCAAGCAACGTCAGCACGAACAACGTGCAGGCCCAACTGGCCCAGACCGACTCGCTGCTGGCCTTCTACAAGGCCATGCTCAACCTGCGCAACACGCGGCTGTCGATTGCACGCGGCAGCTACGACCGGCCCTTCGTCCAAGGCTCGGTTATGGGCTACACCCGCACGCTGGGGCAGGAACGCACGCTGGTGCTCATCAATTACGGCACCCAGGCCACACGGTTGACGCTCACGGATTTGCCATCCGCCGCCGTGCTCACCACGCTGTGGCCTCAAGGCACGCCCGCCACCAGCGCCAACAGCGGCCAGGCCGAAGTTGAAGTGCCGGCACGCAGTCTGCGCGTTATGGATGTGAAGTGAGCAAGGTCCGCTGCAGCGCCAACCCGAAGCACTCAAGTCATCAGGACTTGGGTGTTGAAAAACTGTTCAACCCAACAAGCTGAAGGGCCCGCGCCCGCTGGCCGCCGTGATCAGGCCCAGCACGCGGCGGGCTTCATCGTTCAGCATGGCCCAATCCATGCGCCAGGTCCAGTTGTGCGGGCCCATGGAACCCGGCAGGTTCATGCGGTGCTCCGCGCCCAGGCCCAGCACGTCCTGCAAGGGGAATACCGCCATGCAGGCCACTGACTGTGAAGCCGCGCGGATCATGCCCCAGTGGATGTCGCGGTCCCAGGCGTTGAGGTAACTCGCCGCGAAGTGGCGCTCGGCCGGCGTAGCCTTGCTCCACCAGCCCTGCACCGTGTCGTTGTCGTGCGTGCCGGTGTAGACGAGCGTGTTGGCCACATAGTTGTGGGGCAGGAAGTCGTGCGTACCGTCACCACCGAAGGCCTGCGACAAAATGCGCATGCCCGGAAAGCCACAGCCGTCGCGCAGTTCCAGCACATCGGGCGTGATCAGGCCCAGGTCCTCGGCCACGATGGGCAATCGCCCCAGGGCCTTCTCGATGGCATCGAACAAGGCCTTGCGCGGCCCCGGCACCCAACGCCCTTCGCGGGCCGTAGGGCATGAGGCCGGAATTTCCCAATAGCCCGCGAAGCCCCGGAAGTGGTCGATGCGGAACACATCGGCCTGCGCCAATGCGCGCCGCACACGCGCCGTCCACCACGCGTAGTCCTCGGCCGCCATGCGGTCCCAACGGTACAGCGGGTTGCCCCAACGCTGGCCGTCCTCACTGAAATCATCGGGCGGGCAGCCGGCCACCACCGTGGGCTGGTGGTGCTCGTCCAACTCGTACAGGTCCGGGCGCGCCCAGCAGTCCGCGCTGTGGTGCGCGATGAAGATGGGCAGGTCGCCCATGATGCGCACACCGCGCTGGGCAGCATAGGCCCGCAGCCCGGCCAACTGGGTGTCGAAGCACCATTGCACGAAGGCCCAGAAATCCATCTCCGCCGCATGCGCCTTGGTTGCGGCCCGCAGCGCCTTGGGTTCACGGTCGCGGCAGCCCGCCTCCCAGTCCCACCAGCACCGGCCTCCGTGCGCCGCTTCCAGCGCCATGAATAGCAGATAGTCGTCCAGCCACCAGGCCTGGTCTGCGCGCCAGGCCGCCAGTGCCGAGCGCTCAACCGCGCTGGCCTTGAGCTCGAAACCCGCATGGGCCAGACGCAAGTGCTCCAGGCGCCAAGGCACCACCGCATCAAAGTCGACGCGCGCACCACCGTCCCGCACGGGCGCGCCGTGCAAGGCAGGAGGCTCGATCCAACCGGCGGCCACCAAGGGCTCAAAGGCCACCATCAAGGGGCTTCCCGCAAAGGCCGACACGCTTTGGTATGGGGAATTGCCCGGGCCGATGGGCGTGGTGGGCAGCCATTGCCACACCGTCTGCCCAGACGACTCCAGCCAATCCACAAACCTGCGGGCATCGGGGCCAAAGTCACCGATGCCATGCGGGCCCGGCAGGGAGGTGATGTGCAGCAGGATGCCGCTGGTGCGCTGGGTCAAATCCATCTTCAGTGCTTCACTTCTGAACCATCAGACCACCGACTGCAACACCACCACGGCGCGGGCCGGCACTTCAAAAACCTCTTGAACCACGGTGTCACGCTGCGCTTGGCCCGCGTCGGCTGCCGTGGAGTCCAGCACCACGCGCCACGCGCCCTGCAGTGCAAGCGTAGCGCTCATCTCATGCGGGTGGAACACGGCCAGCAGCGCCGGCGACTGGGGCGCACTGAACACGCACACCAAGGACCGGTTCTGAGTGTCCTGCCAATCAGACGCCTGCAGGGGCTGTCCGTCCAGGCCCAGCCACCGCACCTTGGGCAGCAGGGCTTCATCGGCATGGTCGGCAAACCACTGGTCATGCCGCAGGCACTCATGCTCAGCGCGCAAGGCCAGCGCCGCGCGCACCAAAGCCAGCATGGCCGCATCCGTGTGGGCCCAATCCAACCAACTGACCGGGGCATCCTGGCAGTAGGCGTTGTTGTTGCCGCGCTGACTCTTGCCAATCTCATCGCCCGCGGTGAGCATGGGTGTGCCCTGCGCCAACAGCAGGGTAGCCATCATCGCGCGCTGCACCCGGTCACGCTGCGCATTCACCGCCGCATCGTCCGTGGGCCCTTCCACGCCAAAGTTCGCGCTGAGTTCGTTGTCGCGCCCGTCGCGGTTGTCTTCGCCATTGGCCAGGTTGTGCTTGCGGTGGTAGCTCACCACGTCGCGCAGGGCAAAGCCGTCATGCGCGGTGATGAAGTTCACGCTGGCCGAAGGCCGCCGCTGCGAATGGTGGAACAGGTCGCTGGACGCGGCCAAACGCCGCGCGAATTCGCCGCGTGTCACCGCATCCAAGTGGGCCCTGTGGTTCAAGCCG
>JAIYCN010000017.1 GCA_027487995.1 Rubrivivax sp.
CCGCACCACGAAAACGAGATTGCGCAGAGCGTGGGCGCCACCGGCCAGCCCTTCGTGAACGTGTGGATGCACAACGGCTTCGTGAACGTGGACAACGAGAAGATGTCCAAGAGCCTGGGCAACTTCTTCACCATCCGCGATGTGCTGGAGAAGTACGACGGCCAGACGCTGCGATTCTTCTTCATCCGCACCCACTACCGCAGCCCGCTGAACTACAGCGATGTGCACCTCAACGATGCACGTGCGGCCCTGGTGCGCCTGTACACGGCGTTGGACGGCGTTGAACTGCCCCTGCCGCAGGCCGATGATGCCCGACGCATCGACTGGCAAGACCCGCACGCGGCAGCCTTCAAGGCGGCGATGGACGAGGACTTCAATGCGCCGGCAGCCTTGGCGGTGCTCTTCGATCTTGCCACTGAGGTGAACCGCACCCGCAGTGCCGAAAGCGCCTGGCTGTTGCGCGCGCTTGGCGGCACCCTGGGTCTGCTCCAGGAGCCGCCGCGCGCCTATCTGCAAGCGGGCTCTGGCCTTGATGAAACGGCCATCCAGGCGCTGATCGACGAGCGCGCCGCCGCCAAGAAGGCCCGTGATTTCGGGCGGGCGGACGCCATTCGCGATGAACTGCTGGCCGCAGGAGTGGCCCTCAAGGACAGCCCGACGGGCACCACCTGGAGCCGTGCCTAGATGGCGGCCGCACCCAAGCCGGGTGGCGTCTCCACGGCTGCGCCGGTCCCCGCCACAAGCGCATCAAGCGTCCTGAGCGCATCGGCGGCCGCGTTCACTCCAGCCTACTGGGACGAGGCCTGCCGCCATCTCAGCCGCCGCGACCGTGTGATGAAGCGCCTGATCCCGCAATTCGGGCAGGCACGCCTCCAATGCCGCGGTGACGCCTTCACCACGTTGGCGCGGTCGATCGTGGGACAGCAGATTTCGGTAAAGGCTGCGCAAGCCGTGTGGGATCGCCTCAGCAACCCCTGGGGTGGTGCACAGGCCGTCCTCAAGCCCACGCAGGTGCTCAAGGCCGATGCCACGCAACTCCGCGCGGCGGGTTTGTCGGTGCGCAAGGTGGAGTACCTCCAGGACCTCGCGCGCCACTTCAGGGACCGCGCCGCGGCCGCGCCGGTGTGGGACGAGATGGAAGACGAATCCGTGATTGCCGAATTGGTCTCCATCCGGGGCATCGGGCGCTGGACCGCCGAGATGTTCCTGATGTTTGGTCTGATGCGGCCCAACGTGCTGCCGCTCGATGACCTTGGCCTGCTGCGCGGCATCAGCGTCAACTACTTCAGTGGCGAGCCCGTCACGCGCTCCGAAGCGCGCGAAGTGGGCGAGGCCTGGAGCCCCTACCGGTCCGTGGCCACCTGGTACCTCTGGCGCAGCCTGGACCCGGTGCCCGTGGAATACTAGGACGTCCCAAGGAGTTCGGCCCATGAGCAAAAAGCACTTTCTCGAATTCGAGCAACCGATTGCGGAGCTTGAAGCCAAGATCGAGGAACTGCGTTATGTGCAGAACGAGTCTGCCGTCGACATTTCGGAGGAAATCGACCGGTTGGACAAGAAGAGTCTGCAACTGACCAAGGACATCTATTCGAATCTGTCGCCGTGGCAGGTCACGCAGATTGCGCGGCACCCGCAGCGCCCCTACACGCTGGACTACGTCAACGAGATCTTCACGGACTTTGAAGAGCTGCACGGCGACCGCGCGTTTTCCGACGATCTGTCCATGGTGGGCGGCATGGCCCGCTTCAACGGCCAGCCCTGCATGGTGATTGGCCACCAGAAGGGCCGCGACACCAAGGAGCGGGCCGCACGCAACTTCGGCATGAGCCGGCCCGAGGGCTACCGCAAGGCGCTGCGCCTGATGAAGCTGGCCGAGAAGTTCAAGCTGCCGGTGTTCACCTTCGTCGACACCCCGGGCGCTTACCCCGGCATTGACGCGGAGGAGCGTGGGCAATCGGAGGCCATTGGGCGCAACATCTTCGAGATGGCCCAACTCGAGGTTCCCATCATCACCACCATCATTGGCGAGGGTGGATCCGGCGGAGCGCTGGCGATCAGCGTGGGCGACCAGGTGCTGATGCTGCAGTTTTCGGTGTACTCGGTCATCTCACCCGAGGGGTGTGCGTCCATCCTGTGGAAGACGGCCGAGCGTGCGGCCGATGCGGCAGAGGCCCTGGGGATCACCGCCCACCGTTTGAAGGCCCTGGGCCTGGTGGACAAGATCATCAGCGAACCGGTCGGGGGCGCCCACCGCGACCCCAAGGCCATGGCGGTGTCGGTCAAGCGCGGCTTGTCCGATGCGCTGCGCCAGGTGGCCGACCTCAAGCCCAAGGAACTGCTGCAGCGT
Organism: Rubrivivax sp.; assembly: GCA_027487995.1. Taxonomy (GTDB): domain Bacteria; phylum Pseudomonadota; class Gammaproteobacteria; order Burkholderiales; family Burkholderiaceae_C; genus RFTU01. The sequence continues at coordinate 2,348 of JAIYCN010000017.1, forward strand.
CGCCATGAGCGGCTCAAGTCCTACGGCCGCTTCAGCGACACCCGCGAACGTTGAGCGTTCGCGGCCCGAGCGGGCTTTGAGTGCCGAGCGGTCCACTGCCGCGCATCCGCCTGCTGTGGCGGTGGCCGTCAGTGGTGGGCCCGACTCGATGGCGCTGCTTTGGGTGGTCTGGAAGGCCGCGTCCGAACTGGGCTTGAGCACCTGGGCCTTGCACGTCCACCACGGGCTGCAGTCCGTGGCCGACGATTGGCCTGATCACATCGAGCGGGAATGTCGACGGTGGTCTGTTCAATTTCCGGACCTGCCATCGATCAACGTTCGCACCCATCGGGTGGCCGGCAACCCACCGCGCGGCCACAGCGTTGAAGATTGGGCGCGCGAGGTGCGGTACGCGGCCTTGTTGAAGATGTCGCAGGACGCCGGTGTGGACCTGCTGCTCCTGGGGCATCACCGTGGCGACCAAGCCGAAACCTTCCTGCTGCAAGCCTTGCGTGGGGCGGGGCCGCAAGGTCTGGCGGCGATGCCGCGGCTGCAGTGGCGCGAGGGTGTGTGCCTGGCGCGGCCGTGGTTGGACCAGCCGAGGCAGGCCGTGCGGAGGTTGGCGGATTTGGCGGGCATTGACTCGGTGGAGGACCCCAGCAACCAGGACACGCGCTACGCCCGCAATCGTGTTCGTGCAACCGTGTGGCCGGTACTTGCCGAGGCCTTTGAGCAGGCCGAGGCTACCCTGGCGCTGGCCGCCCAGCGGTGCGCACAGGCCCTGGACACCCTGGAGCATGGGGCTCACAGTGATCTGCTGCATGGTGGACGTGTCCTGCCAGGACCGACGCCCCGTCTTCGATTGGATCAACCCGCCTGGGCTGGGTTGACTGCGGCGAGGCGGTCCTGGATGCTGCGCACGTGGCTGGCCGGCGCGCAGGCTTCAGTGCCCGCAGCAGTCGTGGACCAGGTGGCGGCATTCGATGGTTCGACCAGCACGGTCATGCGATGGTCCGTCGACGAAGCGCGTGAACTGCGGTGGTATCGCGGCGTGCTCAGCCTGAGCGCCCCTTCAGCGGATGCGAGCCGGCCGCAGGCCGCATCGACCAAGGCACTTGCGCACGGCCCGGCGATGGTGCTGCGCCTTGGCCGAAGCGGAACTCGCCGCGTCGAGCCATGGGGCGGCACCCTGGTTCTGCGGCGTGCAGTTCCCCATGAGCCGGGCTTGAACGTGAGCCTTCCACTGATCGTGCATTTGAGGCCGCGCCTCGGGGATGACCAATTCCAATTGGCGCTGCGCGGCACTGCACGCAGCCTGAAGAAGCAATTCCAGGCACGGGGAGTGCCGGCTTGGGAGCGTGAGGGGCCGGTGGTGACGGCCGCCGATGGGTCGATGGTGCTGGTGCCAGGCCTTGGCCTGGATGCCCGCGTGGCAACGCCCGGGGGGCGCTGGGTGCTGCAGTGGCAGGCGGATTCAGCCGCCGGCCAAGATTGACTCGAACAGCCGCTGACCGATGAAGGCCACGCTGGCCATCAACGCCGTGGCGCCCAGCATCAGGGCCAGGATCACCCCCAGCACCGGCCCCCAGGCCGTGGGCACGACTTCATGATCAGGATGATGGCGTTCAGCCCAGCGCTCGTCCGGCGTGAGGCCGTGCACGATGGCCGCCAGCATGGCCGCGCTCACCGTCAGGCCCAACCAGGGCATCAGCCACGTGGCTGCCGAGTCGTCGACACCCAGGGTTCTCATGCGTTGTACGCCCATGACCCCGAGAAAGGCGGCGGCCGCATGCAGCCAGCCCCAGGGGTCGCGCAGGCCGCGCAAGTAGAAGCGATGCAGGCCGATGAAGCCGCCAAGGACGGCTGCCCAGGTGGCGACAGTCTTGGAGGGCACGCTCACCGTGCACCCCCGGCACCTGGAGCGTTGGAGGCGCCCGGCCCCAGGGCTTTCTGCATCAACACCACGTCCAGCCAGCGACCGAATTTCCAGCCCGAGTTGCGCAGCACGCCGGTGTGCTCGAAGCCGCAGGACCGGTGCACGCCGATGGAGGCGGCGTTGGCGGAGTCGCCGATCACCGCCAACAACTGCCGGGCGCCCAAGGCGGTGCAACGGGCTGAAAGTTCGGACAAGAGCAGGCGCCCCGCGCCCTGGCCTTGCGAGCTGGGGGCCAGATAAATGGAGTCTTCCAGGAAAAAGCGGTAGGCCGGCCGAGGCCTGAAGGCGTTGGCGTAGGCGTAGCCCATCACGCGCCCCGCCTGCTCGGCCACGATCCAGGGCAAGCCCTTGGCCAGCACATCGGCGTGGCGGCGCTGCATTTCGGCGGTGGTGGGCGCTTCCAACTCGAAGGTGCCCGTGCCATGCTCAACCGCATGGGCATAGATGGCCGTGACGTCGGGGATGTCGCGGGGCTCACAGGGGCGAATCAGCAGGTTGGGGGAGGGCACGCTCATGGTGGGTGGGATGCTTCGGGGCAACTCGCTATAATAGTGGGCTTTGGTGAACGGTTCAGGCCCAGAGGGCATCTCGACATCGCGTCGGATGTTTCTCGGTGGCAGGGGCGTATCTACGGTCACCCCCACGGTGCTGCAACTGCGGTGCCACCCAGCCCGGCTTCGTCGAGTGTCTCCCTCGAAACCGTGCACAGCGTTCAAGGATTACTCATGGTCGTCATTCGTCTGGCACGTGGCGGCGCAAAGAAGCGCCCCTTCTACAACATCGTCGTGGCCGATTCGCGCAACCGTCGCGATGGTCGCTTCATCGAGCGTGTGGGTTTCTACAACCCCGTGGCTTCCGGCGCTGCCGAAGGCCTGCGCGTGTCCATGGACCGCATCACCTACTGGGCTGGCGTTGGCGCTCAACTGTCCCCGGCCGTGACCCGTCTGGTGGACGTGGCCCGCAAGTCGGCCCAGGCCTGATCGGCCCTGCCGCTGACTTGGGTGCCGTCAGGTCCGCCTGACCCGGCGCCATCACAACCGCCCCGCGCACCCTGGTGTTCGGGGCGGTTCTGTTTGTGCAGTTCCGACCAGCATCCTCCTGTTGTGAGTTTTTCAAGGCATGAATCCAGCACCCCTGTCTGAATCCGCGGAATGGCCTGCCGACGCCGTGGAGGTCGCGGTGGTGACTGGCGCCTGGGGCGTCAAGGGCGGCGTGCGCATCAAGCCGTATTCGGCCGACCCCCAGGCCTTGTTTTCCACCAAGCGCTGGTATTGGCAGGCGCCGCAGGAGATGCCCGCCGCACACCGACAACGCCTGGATGCGCTGGAGCAGCCTTTGCGCGTGGCCTCTGCCCGGGAGCAGGGGGATGGCATCGTGGCGGTTCTGCAAGACCTTGCGGACCGCGATGTGGCCCAGGCCTGCAAGGGCTTGCGCCTGTTCGTGAAGCGCAGCAGTTTTCCCACGGCCGAAGAAGGCGAGTACTACTGGGTCGACCTGATCGGCCTGGAGGTGGTCAACCGCCAGGATGAACGGTTGGGCACGGTGGTGGGACTGATGCAGACTGGGCCGCATTCGGTGCTGCGCATTGAGGACCTCGATTCCAAGACGGGCGACAAGCTGGAGCGGCTCGTACCCTTTGTGGACGCCTACATCGACGAGGTTAGCCTGCCGCAGCGGCGCATCCGGGCCGACTGGGGCCTGGACGACTGAACGAGGACGCTGCCCGTGCCGCGCTTTGACGTCATCACCCTGATGCCCGAGCTCTTCGAGCCGCATCTGAAGTTGGGGGTGACGCGCCGGGCGTTTGAGACCGGTGCGGTTAAGGTTCGGCTGTGGCCCTTGCGTGACCACGCGGAAGGGGCTTACCGGCGGGTGGATGACCGCCCCTTCGGTGGTGGGCCGGGGATGGTGATGCTGGCGGAGCCCCTGCACCGCTGCATCGAGGCCATCCGCGCCGATCGGGGTGCCTGCGCACCTGAAGCGGGTGGTCCTGTCGCACCTCTGATTCATTTCACGCCCACCGGACGCCCTCTGAACCAGTCGCTGGTGCGCGAACTGGCGCAGGGCCCTGGTGCCCTGCTGCTGTGTGGGCGCTACGAGGGCGTGGACCAGCGGGTGCTGGACCGCCATCGGGCCTTGAACGTGAGCCTGGGTGACTTCGTCCTCAGCGGCGGAGACCTGCCCGCCCTGGTGCTGCTGGACGCCGTGGCCCGCTTGCAGCCCGGTGTGTTGCACGACCCGGCATCGCACGAGCAGGACAGCTTTGAGGGCGACGGTCTGCTGGAAGGCCCGCACTACAGCCGGCCCGAAGTGTGGCCGCAGGGCTCGGAGGGTGCTTCGGTACCACCGGTGCTGCTGTCGGGCCATCACGCGGATATCGAACGCTGGCGACGCGAGCAGTCGCTGCGGCTGACGGCGGCCAACCGGCCTGATCTGATCGAAGCCGCGCGTGAGGCGGGTCATTTGTCCAAACAGGATCTGGCGTTCCTGGCGCGGCTGAGCACTGGGTCCTCGGACACGTGAGCATGGTGCCGCAGGCGCGTGACTACCCATGCGCTGTATAATATTGGGTTTTGATCCTCTGGCCGGGTTCCAAATCCTCAATCCCCCGAGCGCAAGATCAATGGAGCAACCATGGACTTGATCCAGACCCTGGAGCGGGAAGAAATTGCCCGTCTCAACAAAACCATTCCCGCGTTCGCCCCGGGCGACACCGTGATCGTCAACGTCAACGTGGTTGAAGGCACCCGCAAGCGTGTGCAGGCCTACGAAGGCGTCGTGATCGCCAAGCGCAACCGCGGCCTCAACAGCAGCTTCATCGTCCGGAAGATCTCTTCTGGTGAAGGCGTTGAGCGGACTTTCCAGCTCTACAGCCCGCTGATCGCCGGCATCGAAGTCAAGCGCCGCGGCGACGTGCGCCGCGCCAAGCTGTACTACCTGCGCCAGCGCAGCGGCAAGTCGGCTCGGATTAAAGAAAAGTTGGCCTGCGCGCAGCGAGCGGCCTGCGTCAGCAGGCCGGCTCGGCGTAGCCGGGAGGCCGACTTTCGCTAAAAGCTTGCCTGAGCGTCACAGTCGCAAGGTTCCAAGGGCTGCCGTGTGCAGCCCTTTTCATTTCTGAGCCTCAGGAGCCCCGCCTGAAACGAGGCCTGCGTCCGTGGACAATCCAACTGTGCGCGCCCCATTGATCACCGACCCCCAATCCGTGCCGGTCATCGGCACCGACGCCCACCTGCCGGCGCTGTCCCCCGCGCAGTGGTCCGAATCGGCCATCGCCGCGCAGATGGCAGCGGCCGCTGATTGGCAGCCGCCATTGGGCGGTGACGGTGGCATGTTGCTGGGGGACCGGCCGGTGAGGGCGGCTGCAGTATTGGTGCCTTTGGTTCGCCGGCCCGAGGGACCAACGGTGCTGCTGACTCAGCGTACCGCGCACTTGAGGGCGCACGCAGGCCAGGTGAGTTTTCCGGGCGGCCGCATCGAGGCGGAAGATGGCAGTGCCGCAGCCGCGGCACTGCGAGAGGCGCATGAGGAAGTGGGCTTGGCGCCTCACCGTGTGGAGGTGGTGGGGGAAATGCCCGCGTACCGAACCGTCACGGCCTTTGTGGTCACCCCCGTGGTGGCCTGGGTGCAGCCCACCGACCGCCTGCAGCCGGACCCGCACGAGGTGCAGGACATCTTCGAGGTGCCTCTGGACTTCCTGATGAACCCGGCCCACCACCGTCGCCATCGGGTGGTGGTGCAGGACGCCACCCGGCAGTTCCTGTCCATGCCCTGGCAGGGGCGCAGCTTGTCGGGCGCGGAGCGCGAGTTCTTCATCTGGGGTGCCACCGCGGCCATGCTGCGCAACTTCTATCACCTGCTCGCTCGGCCGCTATCATCCTCCGCATGAGTTTCTTCGCGGTTCTGTTCGCGCTGCTGTTGGAGCAGCTGAAATCCCTGCCGCGGGACACGCGGGTGCACGAGGCCGCGGTGTCGTGGTGCCGCTGGACAGCGCGCAATTTCGACGCCGGTCGCCCGCAGCATGCCCGCGTGGTGTGGTGGCTGTCGGTGGCCGCGCCTGCCCTGCTGGTGCTGGTGGTGCATGTGTTGCTGGCGCGCTTCAGTCTCCTGCTGGCCCTGGCGCTCAACGTGGGCGTCCTCTATCTCACACTGGGTTTTCGCAGTTTCAGCCACTACATCACCGACATCCGGCAGTGCCTGGAGCGGGGAGACGAATCAACCGCGCGGCAACTGCTGTCCGACTGGCTGCACCTGGATGCCAGCGAACTGCCTCAGACCGAGGTGCTGCGTCATGTGATCGAGCATGGCCTGCTGGCTGCACACCGCCACGTGTTCGGCGTGTTCTTCTTCTTCGTCCTGATGGCTTCCTTGGGTCTGGGGGCAGCCGGTGCGGTTTTCTACCGCATGGCAGAGTTCATGAGCCGCTATTGGTCCTACCAGAGCAACAGCCTGCAGGCC
>JAIYCN010000331.1 GCA_027487995.1 Rubrivivax sp.
CACCGAATAGCCGAGCACCGCCAGGATGGCCGCCAACACCGCAAGCGAGAACTCCCACTGGAAGAAAGCGAAGAAGCCCAGGATGATGATGACGTCGTGGAGGTTGGCGATGATGCCGGCCACGCTGAACTTCCACTCGAAGCGCGCGGCCAGGTAGATCATGATGCCGACCACGGTGAACAGCAGGGCCAGGGCCCCGTCGCGCGCCAATTCGGATCCCACCGCAGGGCCGATGAACTCGGTGCGGCTGAGCTTGAGCGGCTCGACCGGAGCGGCAGAAACCGACGCAGTCCCCGCTGCACCCGCATCGGCGGGCGCCGACGTCACCGAAGCGCCGTCGGGCGCCACCACACAGGCGGTACGGCTGACCTGCTCACCCTGCGGCGTGGTGTAGGCCTTGTTCTGGACCACACCCTTCTCCGCGCGGCACAGCGCCTCGAAGGTGCGGGCCGACACCTCGCCCTGCTTCATGTCGCCGCGCACAGGCAGGCGGATCAGCACGTCGCGCGAGGTGCCGAACTTCTGCACCTGCACTTCGCCGAAGCCCAGGGCTTCCACGGCCTCACGCGTACGGTTGATGTCCGCGGGCTGTGCGTACTCCACCTCCATCACCGTGCCGCCGGTGAATTCGATGGAGAGATGCAGACCACGCGTGGCGATGAAGAACACCGCGGCGGCAAAGGTGAGGAAGGAAATGATGTTCAGCACCAAGGCATGGCGCATGAACGGGATGTCGCGGCTGATGCGAAAGAATTCCATGGCGTGCTCCTTCCGATCAGGCCTTGAGGTCCGAAGACGATGAGGCACCCGCGGGTGCCGCCGCACCAGGCTTCCACACCTGCCCGATGGACACGCTCTTGAGCTTCTTCTGCCGTCCGTACCAGAGGTTCACCAGCGCCCGCGAGAACACCACCGCCGAGAACATGGAGGTGAGGATGCCCAGGCAGTGGACCACGGCAAAGCCGCGCACCGGTCCGCTGCCGAAGGCCAGCAGGGCCACGCCGGCAATCAGCGTGGTGACGTTCGAATCCAGGATGGTGGCCCAGGCGCGCTCGTAGCCCGCATGAATGGCCGACTGCGGCGGCACGCCCATGCGCAGTTCTTCCCGCACCCGTTCGTTGATCAGCACGTTGGCGTCGATTGCCATGCCCAGCGTGAGCGCAATGGCCGCAATACCCGGCAACGTCAAGGTGGCCTGCAGCATCGAGAGCACCGCCACCAACAGCAGCAGGTTGAAGGCCAGGGCCAGCGTGGAGAACACGCCGAACAGCAGGTAATAGGCACACATGAACAGCGCAATGGCAGCAAAGCCGTAGATCACGCTGTTGAAGCCTTTGGCGATGTTCTCTGCGCCAAGGCTGGGGCCGATGGTGCGCTCCTCGATGATCTCCATCGGAGCGGCCAGTGCACCCGCGCGGGTGAGCAGCGCAATGTCGGCGGTTTCCTGGGGCGTGAAGTTGCCGGTGATCTGGAACTGGTTGCCAAACTCACCCTGGATGGTGGCCACCGACACCGCTTCGCCCTTGCCCTTTTCGTAGAGCACGATGGCCATGGGCTTGCCAAGGTTCTCCCGCGTGACCGCGCGCATGGCGCGGCCGGCGGCGTCGTTCAGGTTCACCGAAACGGCCGGGCGCTGGTTCTGGTCCAGCGTCGCCGAGGCCTTTTCCAACTGCTCGCCGGTGGCGATCACCTCTCTCTTGAGGGACACGGTTCGTTGAGCGGTTTCGCCCGGGGACAGGCGCACCGGCACGGTTTCGCTGCCCGTGCCGGCCTGGTCCACCAGGCGGAACTGCAGCGTGGCCGTGCGGCCGATGATGTCCTTGGCGCGCGCGGTGTCCTGCACGCCCGGCAACTGCACCACCACACGGTCGGCGCCTTGGCGCTGAATGACCGGCTCGGCCACGCCCAGTTCGTTGACTCGCTTGTGCAGCGTCTCGATGTTCTGCTCCAGGGCCTGGTTGCCGATGTCGGTCATGGCCTTGGGCGTGAGGCGGGCCACCAGCTGCGTGCCTTCGGGCACCTTGCTGTCGGTCCAGGTGAAATTCGTCAGGCGGCTCGTCAGCAGGTCACGCGCAGCATTGACCGACGCGTCTTCCGTGATCACCACCGACAGCCCGTCGCCATCGCGGCTCAAGCCGGAAAAGCGGATGCGCTTTTCGCGCAAGGCACCGCGCACTTCGGATTGATAGGCGTCGAGCTGCTGCTTGACCGCCGCGCGCATGTCCACCTGCATCAGGAAGTGCACGCCGCCGCGCAAATCCAGGCCCAGGTACATGGGCAGTGCACGGATGGACGCCAGCCACGCCGGTGAACGGCTCAGCAGGTTCAGCGCCACGATGTAGGAGGGGTCGGCTGCATCGGGGTTCAGCGCCCGGGCAATGGCGTCCTTGGCCTTGATCTGCGTGTCGGTGTCGTCAAAGCGTGCCCGCACCGATGCGCCATCAAAGCTGATTCGGTCGGCTTTGATGGACGCATCGTCCAGCACCTTCTGCACACGGTCGATCATTGCAAAGTCGACCTTGAGCGTGACCTTGGCGCTGGAGACCTGCACGGCCGGCGCCTCGCCGAAGAAGTTGGGCAGCGTGTAGAGCGCGCCGATGATGAGCGCCACCAGAATGAAGGCGTATTTCCAGAGGGGGTAGCGGTTCATGCGGTGAAGCTCATGCAGCGGCCGTCAGACTCGGCGGGTTCAGGCGGAATTACTTGATGGAGCCCTTGGGCAGCACCTGCGTGACGGCGCCACGCTGGACCATCACCTCCACACCTTCGGCCACTTCGATGTGCAGGTTGGACTCGCCTACCTTGCTGATCTTGCCGTACAGGCCACCCGCGGTGACCACCTCGTCGCCCTTGGCCAGGGCTTCCACCATGGCCTTGTGCTCCTTCTGGCGCTTCATCTGGGGGCGGATCATGATGAAGTACAGCACCACGAACATCAGGACCAGAGGCAGCAGGCTCATCAGGCTGCTCTCGAGCCCACCCTGGGCGGCTGCGGGGGCGGTTTGGGCATAAGCCGTGGAAATGAACATCTTGGATCCTTAGTCGTTGAACGCAAGCAAACCCACAAGTTTAACTGGGGGGCACCCAAGGGTATTCAAGGACATGAAAGCCGTGCCCGGCGTGGGCTTGTCGGGCATGGCACGATCACCGGATGCCTCCTGAATCGGACTCCACCGGCCGCCTGCACTCCTTGCCCGAGGGCTATCGCGCCCTGGTGATTGGCGCTGGGGGCGGCATTGGCCGCGCGTTCTGCGAACACCTGCGCACCGACCCCCGCTGCGCCCGGGTGCACGGGCTGGGGCGACGGGGGCAACCCGGCCTGGACTTCGAGGATCCCGCCAGCATCGAGTCCGCCGCCCAGGCGCTCAACGACGGCCAAGCCTGGCACGTGTTGATCGTGGCCAGCGGCATCCTGCATGGGCCGGACCTGCGGCCCGAAAAACGCCTGGCGGATCTTGATGCGCAGGCCTTCTCCAAGGTGCTGGCCATCAACACCGTGGGGCCCGCACTGGTGCTGCGCCACTTCCTGCCCCTGCTGCCCCGTGGCCCACAGGCTCGCAGTTTTGTGGGCCTGTTGTCGGCGAAGGTGGGCAGCATTGGCGACAACCGCCTGGGTGGCTGGATGGCCTATCGGGCATCCAAGGCAGCGCTGAACATGGTGGTCAAGACCACGGCCATTGAATTGGCCCGCACCCACAAGGCGCTGGTCCTGGCCGCGCTGCACCCCGGCACGGTGCGCACGGCGTTGTCGGAACCCTTCAACGGCCAGGCCCTAGGACGTGACCCCATGGAAGCCACCGCGCAGATGCTGGCGGTGATGGATGCCCTGCAGCCCGAGGACAGCGGCAGCTTCAGGGCCTACGACGGCGAGGTTCTACCCTGGTAGGCGCGGAGGCTGCGCGAACAGCGGCAAGGGGTCGATGCAGTTCAGCAGCGCCCGGGGCGCCTGAGGCACCCGCCCGGCCAGGAAGCCCCTGATGCGCCACGCCGAGTGCCACGGCAAGGTGGTGCTGCTCCACACCCCTTCGGCCACCACTTCGGTGCGGCCCTCGGACTCGTACAGGAGAACCAGCACCGGCTCAAGGCGGTCGAACTCGGCCTGCAGCACCCACCAGCCCTGAGGCCATGCGTCGGCCTGCCGCAAGACGGCCGAACGGGAGTCGGGTGGGCTGAATTCGCGCAGTGCCTGCAGGGCAGTCTCGGTCTGCGGATCACCTGGTGGCGCGCGACGCAGCGGCCTGCAGTCGCGCCACGTGTTTTGCCAGGCCACGTGGGCCGCACCGTACAGGTCCACCTTGGCGCCGCCCACCTTGAGCAGCCAACCGTCGTCCCGATGCTCGACGCCAAGAAGCCCGGCCACAAACAAAACCGCCGCCAGGGCTGCAAGCAACCCGTGGCGGCGGCGGACGACGCGCGGGGGCGTCATCATTCAGCGCAAGGCGTCAGAAGGCTCAGGCGGCCTTCTTGGCGGTCTTGCCGGCGGCCTTGGCAGCCTTCATGGCCGTTTCGGTCACGGCGTTGAAGTTGGCTTCGGCGATGTCGGTGGCTTGCTTGGCAGCCTTCTGCACGTTGGCATAGGCGCCGTTGGCGGCGTCCACGGCCTGCTTGATCAGGGCCACACCGCTCTCCGTGCCGGCCGGGGCGTTCTTGGCGGCCACGTCCACCAACTGGTGCAGGCTTTGCTGCACAGCAGCAACTTGAGCTTCGGCCAGGGCCACGACGTCGGATTGGGCGCTCTTGGCGATGTCCGCCAGATGACGGCCGTAGGCCGAGGCCTTCTCGGCGCTGGGCTGCAGCAGGGAAGCCTGCAGGGCCATCAGGCTCTGGGGGTCCTTGGCGGACAGGGCGGCCTTGGCCAGATCAGCGGATTCGCTCAGCGTGGCGCGGGCGGTGGCCAGGTTCAGCTCGACCACCTTCTCCATGTTGGAGAAAGCCTTGTGGCTCAGTTCGAAGAAGGACTCGACTTGGGCTTGTTGAGCGGCGATGAGTTGTTGCGTGTTCAGCATGGTGGGCTCCAGAAAGTACGGTTTGGGGGAATCTGGTTGCAGTCTTCAAGCTTTGCTGCACTGCAACATGGACCGAATGATAAGCCCGATTTTCCGGATTGCAAGCCTTTTTTGCTGCGCCGCAACAAAAATCTTCAAAACCCCTCGAAACAGGGCTACTCCACCGCCTTGTCCAGGTCATCTCGCCCCTGGTGGCGCACGTCGGCCCCCTTGACCACGTAGATGGTGACTTCGGCCAGGTTCTTGGCGTGGTCGCCCACCCGCTCGATGGCCTTGGCCACAAAGATCAGGTCGATGCTGCTGCTAATGGTGCGGGGGTCTTCCATCATGAAGGTGATGAGCTTGCGCATCAGGCCTTCGAACTCCTGGTCGATCTCTTCGTCGTGCTTGAGCACCTCCAGGGCACGGGCCACATCCAGGCGGGCGAAGGCGTCCAGGGCCTTGCGCAGTTGTGCCACGGCCAGCTCGGCCTCGTGGGCCACGTCGTGGATGGGCAGCCGCGTGGAGATGCCCGACTCGATCAGGCTCTTGGTGGTGCGGGCCACCCGCGCGGCCTCGTCACCCACGCGCTCGAGGTTCGCAATCATCTTGGCGATGGCCACCAGGAGGCGCAAGTCACGCGCCGTGGGCTGTCGCCGCGCGATGATGGCCGACAGCTCCGAGTCGATGTCCATTTCCATCTGGTTGACCCGTGCCTCCTGGATCAGCACGTCGTCGGCCAGATCGGCCTTGAGTTGGGTGAGCGCCTCCACGGCGCGCGCCACCTGGGATTCGGCCAGGCCGCCCATCTGCAGCACCTGGTTGGAGATGGCGCTGAGTTCGGCGTCGTACTGGGTGGAAAGATGCTTGTCGCTCATGGTGGCTCTCGTGTCAGCCGAATCGGCCGGTGATGTAGTCCTCGGTGTCCTTCTTGCGGGGCTTGGTGAACACCTCGCGCGTGGGCCCGAATTCGATGAGGTCGCCCAGGTACATGTAGGCGGTGTAGTCCGAGCAGCGGGCGGCCTGCTGCATGTTGTGGGTGACGATCACGACCGTGTAGTCATGCTTGAGCTCGCCGATCAGCTCCTCGATCTTGCCGGTGGAGATCGGGTCCAGGGCTGAGCAAGGTTCATCCAGCAGCAACACTTCGGGCTTGATGGCGATGCCGCGCGCAATGCACAGGCGCTGCTGCTGGCCGCCGGACAGGCCTGAGCCGCTTTGCTGCAGCTTGTCCTTCACTTCATTCCAAAGGGCGGCCTTCTTCAAGGCCCATTCCACGCGCTCGTCCATCGCATCCTTGGACAGCGTCTCGAAGAGTTTCACCCCGAAAGCGATGTTGTCGTAGATGCTCATCGGGAAGGGCGTGGGCTTCTGGAAGACCATGCC
>JAIYCN010000386.1 GCA_027487995.1 Rubrivivax sp.
GGGCAAGTACATCGCCACCATCAGCAGCACCGCCGAGATCGTCATGTTCATGCCGATCAGAATGTCGACCACCAGCACGGGTAGCGGCAGGATCATCATGAAGATGATGGCCACCAGCATCACCGCCAGCACGATGTCGTTCCGCTTGGAAGCGGCCATCGCCAATTTTTGGAAGAAAGCAAGGATGGGTGTCAAACTTCAGCCCCCGTCGTCGTCTGCTCAGCCTTCAGCGCGTCCAAGTAGGCACCCATCGCTGCCGACGCTTCCTCGGTGCGCCCCAGTTCACTCAGGGTCTGGGACCGCAGCAGGTGAAAGCGCAGGTCCACGGCGCCACTCAGTGCCAGCCGGTCCAATGCCTCCAGGGCCTGATCATGACGCCCCGATCTTGACAGAGCCAGTGCCAGTGCGCGCACATTCCCGATGTCCTTGGGTTCGTGCGCGGCCAAAGCCATGTGCAAGGTCACGGCCCGATCAGGCAGACCCTGCTGCATGAACAGGAATCCCAGCAACTTCATGGCGTCACGGGCGCGGGGTGAACACATGGTCTGCCTCAGCCCTGGAACAGCGCGCTGTACATGGCCCTTGCCTCCCCGCGCAGCGATCGCACCTCGCGCAGGAGGCGCAGCACCCGTTTGTAGGGCACTGCCTGGTCGGGATCGCTGGTGGCCTTCAGGGCAGCGTCCATGCATTCAATGGCCTCCTCCAGGCCATCATTGAATCCGGCCACCGTTAGGCTGGCCTGGTCCTCTACCTTGGGCTGCAGCCAATCGAGCAGCGTGCCGCTGGGCCCGTTGTTGCGAAGCAACATATTGAGCGCGCCTTCGAAGGCCAGGCCCGAAGGGGGCACGGTCAAGCGCCCCGGCATGGGCGAATCGGGCACCTCCATTTCGGTGACCTCGAAGATCCCGTAGTCCAACCTCAAGGTCGTCGCCAAGGGGGTGATGTTCGTGGCCAAACTCGGGTCTCCTATTCGGGGTCAGCACAGTCGCCGCTGGGGCCGGATCACCGTGATCATGCCTGACATCCGGGGACCTGCCTTCAAACGCCGCCCCGCTTGCATTCGGTCTCCCAACGCCGCTGCCATTTTCGGCAGTCTTCAACCGCCGCCTGAATCTGCTGCCCGCCGGCACCACGCGCAAGCAGTCGCGCCAGCACCACCAAATGGGCGTCCTGGCCCTGTCCCACCCGGCCGACCTGCAGGGGCACCGCCACGCCCTGCGGCCGCAGGTCCACCATGCTCAGCGCATGAACCAATTCCCTGCTGCTCGGGTGCGGCGCGGGAAAGGAGAGGCTCACCAGCAAGTGATCACCCACCTCCTCGATTTCCAAGGTGGAACCGTCGCCCCACTGAAGGCTGCAGGCAGCGCCGCCCGAGCCCAGGGCCAGATCATCCAGCCCGATCAGGCGGCCATATTCGGTGACGGCATCGCTCATGCGTAACCTTCCTCGCGGTCGATGGCCGCATCCATCGCATCCTGCACTGCCTCCAGAACCGAATCGCGCGCTTCGGGCGACTGGTAGGACCAGACCGGCAGTTCGCGCAGCGCGATGCGCATACCAGTGAGCAGGTCCACAGCCGTAGACAGACTGTGCTGCGATCCGTGCTTTTCTCCCAACCTCTGAACCCGCATCGAATCCATCCAGCGTTCACCGGACAAGGCCACCAGGTCTGCTGCCAGACCTGTGGCCTGCAGGGGCGGCGCCCCATGGCGCGCCTGCAGGGTGGCCGAGAGTTCATTGCATCGGTCCACCACGGTGGCCAGAGTTTCCAGGTTGTGCAGGTCGGACAGCAGCGACTTCAGCTTGGCCGGCTCGGCTGACGACCGCAGGGCGGCCAGGTCCAGGCCCAGCGCGGCGGTCATCGACTGCAGGGTCTTGAGAAACGCGGCACCCGTGTCGCCCTGGGTGGCCTTGAGGATGTGCTTGCTGACGTCGGCCAGGCTCTCGCTGCCCAGTACCACGTCCTTGTAGGCGCCGCGAAACTCCACGGCCGCCTCGGGAGCGAGGCTGCTGGTGGCTTCAAACGTATTGAGGTCGGCGCGGATTTCCTCCCCTCGCTCAGCACTCAGCTCCTCCAGCGCCTCCCACACGGCCGATTCACCACGGCCACCGGGGTCGCCACCGGCGTTGCCGTCCTGAAACCGATAGGCCATGTCCAATAGCAGCAGGTACTGCTCGGTCGGGTCGCGCCCGACTTCCTCGGCCACCTCCTGGCGGATGCTGCCGGGCTTGTCCTTGACCTTCTTCAGCAGCGTGGCAACTTGTTCCCCGGCCGCCTGGGTGCCCGCACGCGTCTGCTGTTGCGCCCGCTCGCCTTGAGGGCGCTCCGGCTTCTCCCTGAAGGCCTGCAGGAGTTCTCTCAGGCGCTGGCGGTCCGGGGGTTCGACGTTGGATTCAGAAAGCTTGCGCTCCTTGATGGCCCGGTCCTGCAGCTTGCCTGCGATCGACTGGGACAGCTCCTCGGCCGATTGCGCCAACAGGCTGACCAAATTGACCCGCACCTCCACAGGCCCGCCCCCGGCGGTGGTCTGGGCGCGCTGTTGCGCCAGGAAGCGCGAGTCCACATCGACGGGCTGGCGGCGGCTCGCCTCGTGGGGGACTGGCGTCGACGGCCTCTGGATGCTGCTGTTCATCAACTTCGCTCGGTTTTATCGAAGTTTGCACTTACAGTTTGAGAAATGGTATTGTGCAGTTCTATCGGTGTCATTAAGAGGAAAACACATGGATGACAAGGAGTACATCGAAGCCAAGGCTCGCCAGATCGCCGAAATAGCGCGCGCGCTAGATGAGGCTGAGGCGGCCGCGGATATCGAGGGGCGCGCCAGGGCCGCAGGCTTGGATTACCAAACGGTCATGGCAGCCATGAACGATGCAGCCAGCAAGGCCACGCCCGAGGCGCTGGCGGAGGCCAAGCGCCTGCAGGCCGAGGACGACGCCCAGGCTAAGGCGGCGCGCGCGCAGGCGGTCAGTGCCCTCAGTCGATCGGCAACACCCGCTGCACAAACCACTCCGCGTCGCCCGCGCAACATGGCCTGAGCTCCCTTCGAACAGCGTCGAGCATCGGGTTCTCCCTAATCCCGGGCCCATCGAAGGTGCCCTCCTGCTGAGGAATTGAAATGTCTGTCGGAAACATCCAAACCACCCAGTACGGCAATGCCGTTGCGATGAATGCCGCCAAAGCCGCCGGGTCTGAAGGCGGGCAGTCAATCGAGGCCCAGATCATGTCCGTCATGTCTTCGGGCTACGAGGTCAACGTCAAGATCCTGAAGAACAAGGTTCAGGAGTACCGCGCGCAGCTCAAGCTGCAGCAGCAGTACAACGATGCGTTGGCCAAGATCGAGCAATACAGCGCCAAGTTCTCGGGAACCGACACCAACACCAAGCGAACGGAAGACTCTGCGGTCACCGACTCGATGCAGAAGGCCCTTACCGCATCAGGCGCCACCAAGCCCGCCACGAACCCAACCGGCACCTACTCGGATGCAGCCAGCAAGGCTACCGGCATCACCGATGCCCAGAAGAAGGAACTGGCCGAACGGGCGGCAATTGCGGACATGGCCAAGGGATTGGGCCTGTCGGAAACCGGCGAGAACAACGACCTCAACGCCTTTGTCAAGGGCGATGCCACCAAGGGCTTCGTCGACAGCATGAAGACCAAGATCAAGGGCGCAATGGATGCCATCGGTGCCGATCTCCAGTTGGCGATGATCGACATCCAGACCTACAAGGGGCGAATGGATCAATTCATGACGGCCATGACCACATTCGCCAAAGGCACGGCCGATCAGGGCCAATCCATCGCTCGCAACATCTGAGCATCAAAACCATGGCCGGGCCAAGTTCTCAAGAGGGTCAGGACAACGCCCAGGACGGGCAGGACGAGCGGGCCGTGGGCCTGCTACTTCAGCACCTGTCCGAGGGCGGTACCCTGGGGGACCTCCGCGGGCTGGAGGACAAACATTACGAAGCCTTGTACGCGATTGGCCTCAACCAGTATCAGTTGGGGCAGTACGACAAGGCCATCGAAATGTTTCAGTTCTTGGTTCTCATGAACCCCTGGGACCGGCGTTTCCCCATAGCCCTGGGTTCTTCCTACCAGATGACCCAACGCTTCGATAAGGCTTTGGGCTACTACACCATGGCCGTGTCGTTGAACATGATGGACCCCATCCCCATGTTCCATTCGGCTGAGTGCATGACTGCGCTGGGGCACTATTCGGAGGCGGGCGAGGCGTTGCAATTCGTGATTCGCAATTCCAAGACTTCGGAGCACGAGCCCTATAAGCAACGCGCCCAGGGCCTCCTACACCTGATCCAGCAGCAGATGGTTCAAGAAGCGGCTCAGCATCGTGCTTCGCCGGGCGTGGCCTCGGATACACGCAGCGCTGCCTCCAATGGGCTGGGAGGCTGAAGCATGGGCATTGGTGACATCGTCAGAGGTACGTCCACCCCCGGCGCCGGAGGCGGGAGCTCCCTTCCACAAGACCCATTGACCGGATTATTCGGCTCGGCAGTCGGCGCTACGGTCAGCGGCATCGGCGCCGCCATGGGGGTCATGGGCGGCGGCAGCATTTCCCGGGCGGCATCAGAGGCGCAGAACCTCCAAGGGGCTGAGCGGCTTCGGGTCATCCCCGGCATGGGCAGCAAACCCATCTTGCCCGCTGCCGACATGGAACTGGCCAAGCTGGACGAGGCGCAAGGCAGCGCGTTGGTGGAAATGCTCAGCAACAAGACCAACGAGCAGTCCATTAAGGCATTGAGTACCGAATTGCGGGGCAATCAGGCGCGCAGCAAGCAGACCACCGATGCGCGCATCAAGGCCATTCAGGAAGCCACTCAAAAGGCCATGGAAGCCGCTAACAAGGAGGGCGGCTTCTTTTCCAAGATGTTCGGATTCCTGGGCAAGCTGCTCGGGCCCATCAGTTCCGTTGCCACCCTGGTGGTGGGAGCCGCGATGACGGCAACCGGTGTTGGGGCACCATTGGGCGTGTTCCTCATGGCCCAAGGTGCCATGGGTGTGGCCAGCACCGTGATGGACATCGTGGACAAGGTCCGTGAATCCCAGGGCAAGGAGCCCATTGGCTGGCGACCAAGCTTCGGCTTCTTCGTGAGCAAGGGCCTGCAGGCGATGGGTGTTTCCGAGCAAACAGCCTCTTGGATCGGCGTGGGCGTGGAAATCACGGGCGCAGTGGCGGCCGTGGTGGCGACTGGAGGCGCAGCTGCGGGCAAATACATGGTCAAGGCGGGCGAAGTGGCGGGCAAGGCTCTCTCGGCGGTGAAGACCGGATTGGAAGGCGACAAGCTCATGAAGATCACCCAAAAGGTGAATGAGGTGACCACGATGATTGGCGCGGGCGCGAATATCGGAAAGCAGGCCATCAACATCGAAGTGGCGGGCCTTCGCAAAGAAGCCGAACTGGCCGATGCTCGCGCCATGGAACTCAAGGGCATGGTGGACCGCTTGCTCAAGCAGGTCCAAGAGAACACCGAGTTGATCAAGGATTTCGCCAAGCGGATACAGGAGGTTAATGAGAGCGTGTCCGACGCCGTGCAAAGCCGCACGCAAGCTGGCGTGGCTGTGGCCGCCAACATGAAGCTCGCGGGCTGAGCGGACGCGCGCGGGATTGCACATGTCGATCATTCCCGTCTCCGGCAGGCCGCTGGCTCCGATCCCGAGCCCGGGCCTGACCCCTCTCGATACCGCGGCCCAGGCAGCCGGCGGCGTCCTCACGGCTGCGGGCGCTTTGTTGCCCGACGCGCCGGGCCTGGCTGTCGTGGGCGGCTTGGCCAAACCGATTTTGGCCGGCGTCCTCGGTGTCGATCAGGATAAGTTGGAGGGCATGTCTCCTCTGGCGATCCTGTCGGAACTGATCGTAAGCACCAAGGCCCAGCAGGCCGAGGGCAAGCGCGAAATCATCACCTCGGCGGTCGGTGCGGCCAGCAAGGCTTTCCAAGGCGTTGAGAGTGCGGCTGATAACTATGACGTCGACATCGGCCAAGCCATCCTCAAGTGGGGCACGAATCCCCAGAATCTTGAGAAGGGATTCAAGTTCGCCAGTGAGGTGGTCACGGCGGTCGTGGCGGCGGTCGCCAGCGGCGGTGGGTCCCTCATAAAAGACCTGCCGGCGCTGGGTGCGTCCGCACTGACGATTGCCGACAGCATCCTCAAGGAGTCGGGCTACAGTCTTCAAGAGGTTCTGGGCAAGGTGGCAACCGATGCGCTGGTGGGGTTGGGGGTTGAACCCGAGACGGCGAAAAAGCTTGGGCCGTTCTTGGCTTCGGCCGGCATTGCTGCCGGACAGGCATACGCCGCCTACAACAGCGGCGATTTCTCCAAGCTTGACGCGAAGGTTTTCGGTGACGTGGTGCGTCACGGCAGCAGTCTCTTGGGCGCCAGCGATGGCACCGCCGCCACGCTCGGGACCCTCACTGCCGGAGGCATGTCCCTGGGGTTGGCCATCTCCGGCGGGAATTCCGAGCTCTTGAATTCCGGCAATCTGAGCAAGTTGCTCGCGTCAGGTAACGGAATTGCCGGACAACTGCAGGCAATGGCTGAAGGCAATGGTGTTGACATGGAGGCATTGAAGGGCCTCGTCGGCATCTTTGTGGAGACCTTCCCTGCGGTACTGGGCGACCTGGAGAAGGACACAGGCATCCCGAACATCGCGACGACCATTCAGTCGAAGTTGGGCGACATCTACGAAAACCTAGGTCCATTCAAGGATGTCGTGAGCATCGGAATGGACCTGTTGCAGCAGGGCTTCGGCTCGCAGCGCAACATGATCTGAAGCGCAAAGGAGCACAGCATGGCGGGTGAACTCGGGGCCTTGGGCAAGGCCAAGCAGCTGGTGGGGGTGGACTATTCCACGCCTGCGGCGCCTACCCAGCAGGCAGAGGGCACCGAGGCCGTGGCGCAAGGTGCACTGGCCGATTCATCGCAGGCCGTTAACTTGATGGCCCCGATGACTGGCGCCGCAAACTTCAACAAGGCCTTGGGTCTGCCCGCTCCGGCCGCCAGCGTCGTGTCTGCGGTGGCGCTAAGTGCAGCCGCCCAGAAGTTGGACGACTCTGGAGTCTTTTCAATGATGGAGATCACGCAGCTGGTTTTCCAGGCCAACAAGCAGGGCCGCAAGATCCAGCGCCAGGACATGATGAGCGCTTTGGACGCGCAGGCTAAGCTAACGGCCAATGTGGCCGACAACATGCGCAAGGCCGCCGGCATTCGGTTTGCGGCAGCGGTGGCCTCATCGGTTGTCAGTATGGTGGGGTCGTTCGGGCAGATCAAACAAGCAGCCAACCCGGCCAAGGCCGATGCTATCGGACGGGCCACAGGCGCAGTGTCCGGCCTCATCACAGCCACTGGAGAATTCAAGGCCACTGAACTTGAGGCACAGAACAAGCTGCTCGAGGCCGCCATCAGCCGCCAGGAAAAGGTGTACCAGGAGGCCGCCTCGATGATGGGGGACATGCGCGAAAACCTTCAGATCGCGCGAGACACGATCAAAGCACTGGCCGAGTCCCAGGCCATGGGCCGCATAGCCGGCAACTTCTGAGGGCCGAACCAGCATGTCGACGAATCACCAGGACTTGTTGGCCGATGTAATGGCCGATTTCGAAAAGCTGGTCCAGTCCCTGCGCGCAGGTGCCCGGGTGCGTGTACTCGAGGACGAGGTGCAGGAGGCGGTGTATGGGGTGGCCTACGGTGCGCTGTCGGGTCGGCACTTCGACCGAGCTGCTGCGCTGTTTGCCTTCCTGGCCGCACAGCGCCCGACCGAGGCGCGGTTCCTCGCGGGCCTGGGTCTGAGCCGCGCTGGTCAGGAAGAACACCTTCAGGCCGTGTTGGCCCTGTCCCTGGCCAGCCACTTCGAACCCGAAAACCCGCACCACCTGCTGAGCCTCACCCAGTCACTGCTGGCGCTCGGAGAAGCCGATATGGCTCATCATGCCCTGAAAGCCTTGGAGATGATTGCGAATGACAGCGCCGAGCATGAGCAACTGCTGCAACATGCGCGCAGCCTGGCCCGCATGATCAAGAATGCCCGCACCACTGACACCCCCGCTGCAGTCGGCTGACATCAGACTGTTGACCGAGTTGGGCTTCGTGGCTACGGCTGCGGGGCTAAACCGGCAAGCCACCACCATCTTTGAGGGCCTGCGTGAGATCCGGCCCCACCGGGCCTTCCCCTACATCGGCTTGGCCACCACGCTGCTCAATGAAGGACAGGTGGAGTCGGCTGAATCGGTGTTGAAACAAGGACGCACGCTCTTGGCCTGCGTTCCAGTATCGGCCTTGCCAGAAGACGAGGCAGCCACCCACGCGGAAGATCTTGCTCTGCTGGCATCATTCCATGGGTTGGCGCTGCAGTTGTGTGCCCGCACGGCGCAAGCCCAAAGGGCGCTTGGCGATGCCCTGCACCTGCAAGCGGACGGCTCGGCGGCCCGCTTGGCCCGCGTAATGCTGGGCCAGCCTGAGCAAGGCCATGCTGGTCCGCTTGAATCCACAACGGAGAAATGCGCATGATCGACAAGCTCCAGATGCTCAACCCGACCGAGGGCTCATCCTGGTCGACCGGCGGCCTGCCCGTCCCCGCGCCATCAGGTAGCGATGTGGAACGGTTCCAGGTGGCCCTGAACACGACCCCCACGCTGGCCGAACCGCGGGCGGTTGCCACCTCATGGAATGCCACGCCTGCAGCGCTTCCGTCTGGTCCGGCCACGGCCAATGTGTCCGCTCTCTCCGCCTCATCCACCGAATCGGTGGCGGCCCGCGCAGCGCAGGCCGGTCGCCGTTCTGTGGGTGATGCCATCCTCGATACCTTCCGTACGGCAGCGCAACATGCAGCGACCGACTGGGTGCAAGCTCGTCAGGCCATCATGAGGCCTGACCTCACGGCGACGCAGATGCTGCAGACCCAGATGCAGATCATCAATGTGAGCTTCCAGATCGACCTCATCGGCAAAGGGGTCACGAAGGTCACCACGAACCTTGAGCAGACGCTCAAGGTTCAATGATGCCGGCTTTCTCCACCATTCCATGTCCTTCCTCAACGCGCCCGTCTCCAGTCTGATGCGCCGCAGCGCCCGCCCAATAGTCTGCCTTCTGATGGCCCTGATGCTGTGGGGATGCTCCGCGCGTGTGGACCTGCTCGCTTCCATTGCTGAAGCCGACGCCAACGAGGTGATTGCCGCGCTCGTCAATGCCGGCATCGTGGCTGAAAAGGTGTCCGGCAAGGAGGGCATGGTGGGTATCCGGGTGGAGCAATCGCAGGCTGCTCGGGCCTTCGACGTGCTGCGCGCTCAGGGCCTGCCGCGCGAACAGTTCGCGGGCATGGGGCAGGTGTTCAAGAAGGATGGGCTGATTTCTTCGCCGCTTGAAGAACGGGCGCGCTACTTGTATGCGCTGTCGCAAGACCTCTCGGGCACCCTGGCTCGGATCGACGGCGTGGTGTTTGCCCGCGTGCACTTGGTGCTGCCCCAGCGCGGGCCGGTCAATGAGGGTGACACACCTTCGTCGGCCGCGGTGTTCATCAAGCACCAGAAGGACGCTGATCTCACCCTGCTGCAGCCGCAGGTGCGGCGCATGGTGGTGAACAGCATCCCCGACTTGGCCCCTGAGCGGGTGTCGGTGGTGCTGATTCCCAGCGTGAAGCCACCACCAACGCCCGACGCCGATTGGGTGTCCTTCATGGGGTATCGGATGGAGCCTGCAGCGTCTCGTACGTTGGGCATCACCATCTCGGTACTGGTGTTGTTGGCGCTGGGCTCTCTAGGTGGCGGCGGCTACCTGCTGTGGCAGCATGTGATACAGCCCAGGCGCAAGGCGGCAGCCGAAGCCGGCAAGGGCGCGGCCTCCACCGCGCAGGCCTCCTGAGTTGGCAGCTGATGGTCGATGCCCGAACCCTCTGGCAATTCGATCCCCGCACTGCGCGTGCTCTGCGGGATTTCATTTTCCATCCGTCGGCGGGTCTTCATCGCGATCGCCTGGAGCAGTTACAGCCGGGTGCGGGCGGGTGGATCACGCTGACCCCGCAGGGCGATGCCGCGCTTTCCCGGGCCTTGATGCGCACGCTTGATCTGAGTGATCAGGTGGACCTGAACCTCGATGATCCGCTGCACCGCAGTGCACTGCTGCCGGCTGAAGGGTTGGCCGCCTGGGCCCGAACCGCGGAAGCCATGGCGATGGCGCCACGCCTGCGCCGGGTGATCCTGCAAAGTGAACTGCAGTTGCTGCAGCCCCTGCTCAGCGAAGCGCAATGGTCGCTGGCCCTGGATGACCAGACGATAACGCTGGCCCGCGGCGTGGTGGACGCTGCAGTATTGGCCGACCAGACGATGGATGCGCTGGTGGACCTGTTCGACAACCTGGGATGGCGCCTGATCGAATCCGCATGGACGCAGTTGCCGCGGTCGGTGGCCCTGCGGGCCGGCCTGAAGCTTCCCGTGCGCGAAGGCCCGAGCCCCGTGGACCTCGCCGGCACCGAAGCGGCCAGCGCTCTCGTGCACAACGCCTATGCCCATGCCATGGAGGCTTGGTCCCCTGATTGGGATCGCGCCTGGACCCTGCGCATGGCGGCCTGAAAACAACGCAACCATGGCCTTCATCAAACTCAGTGACCTGCCGCCCACCCAATCCTTGCGCGTCGTACCTGGCACCGCGCTGCTCAAGGCGCAGGACCACGCCGCTTGGCTACAGGCCCAGCAACTGCTTGAAGTAGCCCGCGGGCAGGCACAGTCCCTGGTGTCGCAGGCGCAGTCGGAGCTGGAGGCACACCGGCAGCGCGGCTTCCATCAGGGCATGGAAGAGGCGCTGATGGAGCAGAGCGAGCGCATGATCGAGAACGCCACCCGGATGGTCGAGTTCTTCTCGACTGTGGAGCAGCGCATGGTGGGCCTGGTGATGGCCGCCGTTCGCAAGATCATCATGGATTTTGATGACACCGAGCGGGTGCTGGCCGTGGTCACCAGCGGCTTGGCAGTCATGCGCAACCAAAAGCAGCTCACACTGCGGCTGCCGCCTGAACATGTCGAGGCGGTGCGACAGCGGGCCACCCAACTGCTGGAGCGATTTCCGGGTATCGGCATGCTGGATTTCGTGGGTGATAGCCGCCTCAAGGGCGATGCCGCCATCCTGGAAAGCGAGATCGGGGTCGTGGAAGCCAGCATTGAGCAGCAGCTCAAGGCCATCGAGGCGGGCTTCCACAAGATGCTCGGTTCCCGCATCTGAGCCCATCTCTGCAGGCCCGTCAGGATATAGACCCAGGAGCGGTGTGATGGTCGGTGAGCTGTCAAGTGTCAGAAGTCAAAGCATGCGGCTGCCCGATACGCAGCGGCTGTCTGATGCAGCCAGCACGGCGGCAACGAACAAGCCGTCCGTGGCTTCGGGCAATCAAGCCCCTGGTGCGGCTGGTGCAGCGCCCCCTTCGGCTACCTTGCCTCCACCCACCTTGGCAGCCTCGGACGAACAACTTGAAGCGCCTCCCAATTCCCCTCATTCAGCCGATCAAATCAAGAGCGCACACGAAGAGGCGAGCCAGTTGGACGAGCCTCCCGCCCAACAGGGGTTTTTCAAGGGCTTGATGTCCAAGCTGACATCCCTGGTCAAGGGGAATTCCAATGTGGTGCTGACCGCAGGCGTCATCCTTGGACTGACCGTGGGCATCGGCGGTGCGGCCGCCCTCCTGCCAGCCTTGGTTGGCCTGGCCCTCGGGGGTGCCACCCTGGCCGGGCTTGGATCGGTGAAGCCCCTTCCGCAGCAAGAGACCAAAAAGGAGAAGGACGACCCAGATCAGACGACCTCCTCGGATGTGACGCCTCAGCGCCACGAAGAGCAGGAGCGCATGAAGGAGCTGGAGCGCAAGCTTGCCGACGCGCAGGCCAAGCTGAGTGCACAGAAGGCAGTTCAGGAAGAGGTGGACCTGTTGGGCTTGAATGAAATAGATCCGAACACTGACCTACTCGTGTTGAACGACCCTCCGCAAAATGGCGACCTCCTGAGCGTCCTCGATCAGCCACCGAGCCTGCAGGCCGGATCGACCCACGCGTACGCGGAGCAACTTCGAGGCGTGTTTGAGGAGGCGCCACCCAATGATCCGGATGCGCTCGCGCGCGCGGCCGAGGAAGTCATCAGAGACCTGAAGCTTGATGACAACGTCGAACCCTTGATTGATCTGGAGGGTACCCGCCCAACGTTTATCGCCGAGCGCGCCGCGGCCTCACCCGAATTCCAGGAACTCTTTGGCAACAAGGCCGATGGGAGCGGCCAATGATCGACCACGCTCCCAATGCCTCAACGCGGGGTCCGGGCACCAGCGACCCCAGGAACTGGTCTCAAGCGCAATGGGATATGGCGGCAGCCGCCCTGAATGAAGCCGTCCAGGAACAGGCCGCACAGACCCGGGCACTGACGGCAGCCTTCGCGCCGTGGGGGGCTGAACAGCCCAGCGCAGCCGACATTCGCGCGGCATACGAAAAGGCTCGCCAAGCCTTGATCGAGGAACGATATGCAGACGCGGTCTCGGACTTTGCTGCGCTTTGTGCCGTGCGGCCGGACCAATCCCCCTTCGCTTTCGGCATGGGCTTAGGTTTGCAGATGCTCGGTCACACCCGGGCCGCGCGAGACGCCTACGCCGCTGCGTATCTGCTTGACCCGCGCGATCCTGCATGCCTGCTGCGATTGGGTGAATGCCTACTGGCCTTGCATGAGGTGGACCAGGCTCGACAGGCGTGGCATGCAGGGCTGAAACAGTGCCAGCGTCCTGGCACCGACCCCTTGCTGCAAGGCCTGCTGCACGCGGCGCTGGACCGCCTGTGAGCCATTGGGAAGTAGCGCCGTGAAGAGCTTTGACTACATCCCCGACATGATGCATCTGGCGCTGGAAGACACACCTGCGCTCACCATCAAGGGCAGGGTAGTGCAGGTGATCGGCACCATCATCAAGGCCGTGGTGCCGGCGGTCAAAGTGGGCGAGGTGTGCATCCTGCGTCACCCAGGCGAGGACTACGAGATGAAGGCCGAGGTGGTGGGTTTTGCGCGTGACGCCGCCCTGCTGACCCCGATAGGCGACATGTACGGCATTTCGGCGACCACCGAAGTGACGCCCACTGGAAGGGCGCACATGGTGCCCGTGGGGGACGGTCTGCTGGGCCGAGTGCTGGATGGATTGGGTCAGCCCATGGATGAGGAAGAAAGGGGGCCCTTGCAGGCCGACCGCTTCTATCCCGTATTCGCCGAGGCGCCGGACCCGATGAAGCGCCGGGTGATCAAGGACCCACTGCCCATGGGGGTACGCGTCATCGATTCGTTGTTGACCGTCGGCGAAGGCCAGCGCATGGGTATCTTCGCCGCAGCCGGTGGCGGGAAATCCACGCTCCTGGGTATGCTGGTCAAGGGTGCGGCGGCCGATGTGATCGTCATTGCCCTGATCGGTGAGCGCGGTCGTGAGGTACGCGAATTCATCGAACATGAATTGGGCGAAGAGGGCCGGCGCAAGGCGGTGGTCGTGTGTGCCACTTCTGACAAATCATCGATGGAGCGTGCCAAGGCCGCGTATGTGGCCACGGCCATTGCCGAGTACTTCCGCGATGATGGCCGCAAGGTGCTGTTCCTGATGGACTCGGTCACGCGCTTTGCACGCGCGCAGCGCGAGATCGGTCTTGCGGCTGGGGAGCCGCCTACCCGCCGCGGCTATCCACCGTCGGTGTTCGCCACGCTGCCCAAGCTGATGGAGCGCGTGGGCATGAACGACAAGGGGTCGATCACGGCCCTGTACACGGTGCTGGTGGAAGGCGATGACATGACCGAACCCATCGCCGATGAAACCCGCTCGATCCTGGACGGGCACATCATCCTGTCGCGTGCGCTGGCAGCTTCCAACCATTACCCGGCGATCGATGTGCTTGCTTCGGCCAGCCGCGTGATGAACAACGTGGTGGTCAAGGAGCACAAGGGTGGTGCCGGCCGCATGCGCGAACTGATGGCCAAGTACAGCGAGGTCGAGCTGTTGGTGAAGATTGGCGAGTACAAGCGCGGGGGTGACGCCAACACCGACGAGGCCATCGATAAGATCGAAGAGATCCGCGGCTTCCTCAAGCAGCGCACCGATGAGCGTTCAGACTTCGACGACACCCTGGAGCGTCTTTGCGGGATCACCGAGCGGCCCGCGCCGCCCCGCAGGAGTTGATGCGCTATGGCGATGGTCGACGAACTCCTCTACATCAAGTCCTTTCGCGAACAGCAGGCTGAAACGGCGCTGCAGCGCTCACGTGCTGAACTGCGCGTGGCTCGTGAGGCCGAGGAGCATGCTCGGCAAGAGCGCGACGAATTCGCCCGGCGAGCGGTTGAAGATGAGCTGCGCTGGTACCGTGAACTGTGCGAGCGCGTGGTGCGGGTACGCGACATCGAGGATGTGCAGGTTGCCGTTGCCGGTCTGCGGCAGCAGGAGGCCCATCTGCAGCAGGCACTGGAGATGAAGGAATCCGAACGCGAGCAATCGCAGGACCGGTTCAAGCAGGCCGGAGAACATCTGCGAGTGGCGAGCACGGCGCGCAATAAATTTGAGGAACTGGCCAAGCAACACCACCTGGCGGTGTCCAAGGAAGCCGAGCGGAAGGAAGAACTGGAGCTCGAAGAGTTGGCCGGTGTGGTGCGCGACCGCGAGGAATGGAGCGGCGGCGAGGATGACTGAGCGGCCGATTCACCTCGATGCCCGCGACATCGCCGGACGCATGGGTTCGCAAGCCGGCGCATCGCAGCAGCAGCGGCGCGAACCGACACCTCACGAAGCGCAGCGCTTTGCGCAGGCGATGAAGGCGGACGCTGTTGCTGAAGAATCTGCTGTCCAGCGCGCCTCACCCGGCGCGCCGTCTCCAGAGGCGAGCGCGGACAGACCCGCCTCCGCATTCGATCTCATGCGCCGGATGAGTCTGCCGGCCACACCTCCAGCCGTGCCCCCCGATGTCCAACAGCGTGCGAACGCTTCTATGGAGCGTTTGCGCCAGGACCTGCAGAACCTGGTGGGCCGCCTGATGGTGGGCGACGGTTCTAGCGGCACTGGGGGGCGCATGCTGATGATGGACATCAGCGATGAGATCCTGCCCGGGGTCACGGTTTCGGTCTACGACGATGCAGGCGCCTGGGTGGCCGAATTCCGTTGCCGTGAAGAAGCGCCGTTTTGCCTGCTGGCCCAGCGTGCGTCAAGCATGGCGTCCAAGTTGGCTGATGAACTGGGCCAGGATGCCGTGTGGCGCGTGATGGCCGAGGGCTTATCCCCAGGCGGCGAATGGTCGGCACTGGTCAATAATGAACATCAGGGCCATCCCTCTACCGAAGTTTTTGCATCCTGCATCCGCGGGAAGCGCTGAATCGGTTTCTCTGGGTGGCAGCACCCGCTGACCGCAAGCTCCGCCGTTTGTTACCTTGCCGCCGATGCACCGTCCTCTTTCCTTGCCCCGCATTGCCGCCACCGAGGCCCAAGCGCTCAGCCGCCTGACCCGTCAGGTGCTGGAGCTTCCATTGCAGGCCTGGGCTGTGATCGGGTCAGACACGCCCGCACCGCTGTTGAGCCTGCGGCACCTGGGGTTCGGCGCGTCACCGTTGAACCCGGAAGATGCAGTGCGTTCGCGGATCGAGTGGTCGGGCAGCCGACTGGCGTTGGACATTCCGAAGGCGGCTGCCGAGGAATGGACTGACGCCGTCACTGGAGGCGGCCCCTCACACGGCCTGCCCGGCCCCTGGCGCACCTTCGCCTTGGAGCGGGCGCTGCAATGGGTGGTGGCGAGTCTGACGGCATCCGGCAAGGGCACAGCCAGGCTGGCCGAGACCGGCCAGATGGCCATCGGCGTGGTGGAGGGCACTCGTCACCGCTTCCTGCTGAGCCTGGACTTCGTCGAATCGGTCTCGTCCATCCATGGGGTCCTGCACTGTGACAACCTGGGCCTCCTGATGCTGGCCAGCCTGCTGCCCGCTGGGCTGGTTGAGGCTCAGGGCCCTCTGGAGACAGCCTCTGTGCCCTTAAGGCTGGACCTTACGTTGGGCTATACCGACCTCTCTGCGGACGGCTGGCGCAGCCTCGGCTTGGGCGACGTCATCTTCATCCAGCGCCCCCTCTTTGACGGCCCGCAGGTGATCGCCTTGCGGGTTCGAGTTCCCGGCGGACCGGGCCGTTGCCTGATGGCTCGCCGGGAGGACCAACATCTGACCATCACCAGCGAAGCCTTCACCATGAGCGAACCCGCCGATCACCCAGAAGACGAGCCCACAGAGCAGGCCGGCGCAGAACCGACTGGCGAGATGCCTGCGGACGCGGAGCCCGCCGCCCCCATTGGCCAGGTGCAGGTCCGCTTGAATTTCGATGTGGGCCACCACGACATCAGTCTGGACGAACTGGCGAGCTTGCAACCTGGCGAAGTCCTCAAACTCGACCAACCGGTGGCCGACTTGGTGACGGTGCGGGCCAACGGTGTCAAGGTGGGCACGGGCACCTTGGTGGAGGTTGAGGGCCGGGTGGGTGTGATGCTCACCTTGCTGGCCAGTCCTAACCGCGCACCATGACCAACTTTGATCCCATCTCGCTGGCCATTGCGTTGGCGCTGCTGGCGCTGGTGCCCACTATCGTGGTGGTCAGCACCTGCTTCCTGAAACTGGCGGTGGTCCTGTCCCTGGTGCGCAACGCGCTGGGCGTCCAGCAGATTCCGCCGAACCTGGCCTTGTACGGTTTGGCGTTGATCATCTCAGCCTACATCATGGCGCCGGTGGGTCAGAACATGATGGAGGAGGTGCGCAAGCGGCCGGCGGCCACGCAGTCGGTGGATTCGCTGCTGGGCGCCGTGGCCGTCGGGGCCGAGCCCATGCGGGAGTTCCTGTACAAGCACAGCCATCCCAAGCAGCGCGACTTCTTCGCCCGTACCGCGCGGGATTTATGGGGTGAGGAACTCGGCTCCAAGGTGACCGAGAAGGACTTCCTGGTGGTGCTGCCTTCCTTCATGATCTCTGAGCTCACCGAGGCTTTCGAAATCGGGTTTCTGCTGTTCCTGCCCTTTGTGGTGATCGACCTTGTGGTGTCCAACATCCTGCTGGCCATGGGCATGATGATGGTCTCGCCGGTGATGATCTCCATGCCGCTCAAGCTATTCCTGTTCGTGATGCTGGACGGCTGGACCAAGCTCATCCAGGGGCTGATCCTGACCTACAACTGAGGAGCCCGCGCATGCAGACCAACGACATCGTCGGCTACCTCGTGCAAGCCCTTTATCTGACATTGATCCTGTCCATGCCCACCATCCTCGTGGCGTCAGTGGTGGGTGTGCTGTTCTCGTTGTTTCAGGCGCTCACACAGATCCAGGAACAGACGCTGTCCTTCGCGGTCAAACTAATCGCGGTGGGCTTGACGCTGTTCCTCACGGCCGGCTGGGTGGGAGGCGAGTTGATGAACTACAGCGTCTCGATCTTCGACAACTTTCACCGGGTTTCGCGCTGATTGGCGCGTCCGCACCACCGTGACAGCGCTCTCGCTGACCAACGCGGAAGACCTCAAAAGCGCAGCGCTGGGCCTGTCGCTCGTGCAGGCCAGGCTGATGCCGATGTTCCTGCTGCTTCCATTTATGAACCGATCGATGGTGCCGCGCACGATTGCCTTCGGAATCGCCGCCGCACTGGGCCTGATGGTTCTGCCCACCCTGCCGCTCAAGGCGATTCCCGTAGGCGTAGACCTGCCCATGCTGATGCTCAAGGAGGCACTCATTGGTGCCATCCTGGGTCTGCTGGTGGCTCTGCCGTTCTGGGCCTTTGAGGTGGTGGGCTTCATCATCGATAACCAGCGCGGGGCCACGATGTCGGCCACCATGAGCCCCATGACCGGCAACGACACGTCACCGCTGGGCATCCTCACCAGCTTCACCTTCATCACTTTCTTCTTCGTGGCCGGCGGCATCAACATCATGTTGGGGCTGATCTACGACAGCTACCGGCAGTGGCCGCCGCTGTCCTTCTGGCCCACCTGGTCGCCTGAGGCGGCCGATCTGCTGATTAAGCAACTCAACCGCCTGCTGAGCGTGGGGCTGCTGCTGGCGGCGCCGGCCCTCATGGCGATGTTCCTGGCCGAATTGGGGCTGGCGCTGGTCAACCGTTTCGCCCCGCAGCTGCAGGTCTTCTTTCTGGCCATGCCCATCAAGAGTGCCCTGGGCCTGTTCGTTCTGTGTCTCTATGCGGGCATCCTCTTCGACAACCTCGTCGAGCCCCTGCGGGAGATCGGCCTGTGGGTGGAGCGGCTGAACCCGCTGCTGCGCTAGGCGACTTGCGCGCACACGCCGTGTAGACGAGACTGAGGTACCGCACGCAGCCGCCATGAGCGAAAAGACCGAACCACCATCACAAAAGAAGATCCGCGATGCCCGGCAACGCGGTGAGGTGGCCAAGAGCAAGGACTTCACCCAGACCGTGCTGGTGCTGGCCCTGTTCGGCTATTTCCTGTCCTCAGGCCGAGATCTTTTCGAGGACGTCGGGCGCTTGCTGCTGCTGCCGATGAACTTCATCGGCGCAGACTTCCGTACCTCGGTGTCCATGCTGCTGGAGAAGATCATGATGGAGGCAGTTTGGCTGCTGGTCCCCATTCTGTTGATCGTCATCGGCCTGGGCGTCTTCTGCGAGGCGGTTCAAACGGGTCTGAACATCTCCTTCGAGGCAATCAAGCCCTCAGCCAAGAAGATCAACCCCATCGCCAATGCCAAGAACATGGTGTCAGCCAAGAACCTGGTGGAGTTCCTCAAGAGCGCGGTGAAGATTGCCGTGCTGTCTGCTGTGGTCTACAACCTGATCCTCGACAGCCTGCCCACCCTGCTGGGGCTGGCCTGGGGGGACATTCCCGCCATGGGCTTGGTGATGGGGCAGATCGTCAAGACCCTCATCGTCTACACCGGCGTGGCCTATGCGGTGGTGGCCCTGGCCGACTTGGCTTGGCAGCGGCACTCTTACACCAAGGGTCTGATGATGAGCAAGGACGAGGTAAAGCAGGAATACAAGGGCATGGAGGGCGACCCGCACATCAAGGGCCAGCGCAAGCAACTGCACATGGAGATGATGCAGAACGATGCGGTGAACAGCTCGCGCAAAGCCTCAGTGGTGGTGACCAACCCCACCCACCTGGCCATTGCGCTGCGCTACGACGAAGAAACTACGCCGCTGCCTGTGGTGCTGGCCAAGGGTGAAGGCACCCTGGCCGAGAAGATGATCGAGGCCGCGCGAGAGGCGGGTGTGCCCGTGGTGCAGAACATTCCCCTGGCGCGCGCCCTGTTCGAGCAGGCCCATCCCGATCAGTACATTCCATCCGACCTGATCGAGCCCGTGGCGGCCGTGCTGCGCCTGGTTCGCGAACTGGCCGATGAATCCGACAAGGGTCCGAGATGAAGCACAGTGTGATCGACCTATGGGCCACCGAGCACGGCCTGAGCCTGGACACACGCGGTGCGCGTCGCCAGGTGGCGCTGACCGTGGACAAGGTGCGTCTTCATATGCGTGAGCAGGCCTCTGGTCATGTGCTGCTGCAGGCTCGGGTTGCCGACATTCCCGCGGCCGAGCGGCCGCGCGAGGACATGCTGTTACACGCCCTGGGGGTGGCGGCAGGGCGGATGCGCAGCAGCGCCTGTGTGCTGGCTACCGACCTTGATGCCGACAGCCTGCACCTGCAGTTGCAGGCCGCGCTGGGCAGCGATGTTCAGGCCCTGGATCTGGCGGTCGAGCACCTCGTCAACGAAGTCGAGGTTTGGCGGTTGGCCTTGGGTCATGGTTAAGCGTTGCGTTTTTCTGACGCACTACCCTGAAATTTACGAATAATCAATAACTTACAGCATTTTTTGCAGTAATTGCAATCTCGCCCTATCCAACTTTCAATAGAGATCCTAAACTCTTGATTGGAAAGGACTCGGTGCGTCACCGTTCACGCCAACTGGAACGGGACAGCAGCCGCTGACCGAGCATGACCAATCATTCGGGCTATCTCATCCCGCGCTGCAGACCGTGGTTGCTTGCCTGCCTAGGCAGCGCCCTAATCGGCGCAGCGGGCGTCACCCATGCGACCACCCTGCCGTGGCCTGACGCGCCCTACAGCCAGTTCGCCAAGAACAAGACCCTAGATCGCGTCCTCACCGATTTCGCTTCAAGTTTCAGCCTGGGCATCTCGCTGCCTTCAGGTGTCGACCAGCCCATCAGCGGCCGTCTGAAGGCGGAAACTCCCACCCAGTTCCTGGATCGGTTGGGCCGCCAGTACGGGCTAACCTGGTATGTCCACGGTGGGGTGCTGTACGTGGGCCGTGTACGGGACAACCAGGTCAAGGCGTTGGCAGTGCCCTTCGTTGGATCGAACAACTCGGTGCGCCAGATCCTCACCGACCTCCAAGTGTTCCAAGCGCGATTCGGGTGGAGCGAATTGCCCGAACAGGGCATGGCGGTCGTCACCGGTCCGCGCTCTTACGTGGAACTGATCGAGCGCACCATCGGGGCCCTGCCACAGGCGCCGGGTGGTCAGCAGGTGATGATGTTTCGCCTGCGCTACGCCCCGGTTGATGATCGAATCATCAGCTACCGGGACCGCGAGATCGTGGTGCCAGGGGTGGCCACTGTCCTGCGCAACCTGATGCAGATGAATGTGCCCGGCCCAGTGCGCTCGGCATCTGGCCCCGCTCAAGGTTCGACAGGTCTTGCCGCATTGGCCTCGGCTTCAATGGGTGGCTCAGGCAACCGAACAGGCGGTAGCGGCGTGGGCTTGAGTGGCGACAGTGCTGCAACATCAAGTGGCTCCACTGCGGGTGGTGGAATGTCGGCAGCAACACCTGCGCCGGGTGCCGGGCAGGCCGCCGGATCACAGGGCGTGCCTGGCTCTGCCGCTGCCAATGCCGGCAATCAGGCGGCCGGAAGTGGGACTGGTGGCGGCTTCAGCCCTGTATCAGTGCAACTTCGTCCCCGCCCTTCGATTCAATCGGATGCAAGGTTGAACGCGATCATCGTGCAAGACGCCCCGGACCGCATACCGCTGTATGCGAACCTGATCGCGCAAATGGACGTCCCCGCCCCGCTCATTGAGATCGAGGCACTGATCGTCGACGTGAACACGTCCAAGCTGGAAGAACTCGGTATCGCCTGGGGTGCGCGCGGCCGGGGGGGTACAGCCGCTGGTGGGTTTGGCACCGTCAACGCCACTCCGGACGGCAATACGATTTCTTTCATTCGCGGCAATGCTGGCGTGGCCTCACCAACCACGGCAGTACTCGATACGGCCACCAACTATCTCGTGACCCGCATCCGTGCGCTTGAGCAACAAGGGGATGCGAGCATTCACGCACGTCCGTCGATCCTCACATCCGAGAACATCGGCGCGGTGATCGATTTGTCGGAAACTTTCTTCATCCAAACCACGTCCGAACGCTCCGCCTTGGTGACGCCCGTCACGGCGGGCACGACCTTGCGCGTCACGCCGCGCATCTCGCGCCGCGACGATGCCGCGGCCATTTTCATGACCGTGGACATTGAGGATGGTCAAGTGCAGAGCGCATCTTCCGGCAGCCTACCGTCGGTGCGCAAGGGTGTGGTGAGCACGGAAGCAACGCTGACCGGTGAGCAGAGCCTATTGATTGGCGGCTACAACTCCGAACAGCGCGTGGTGGGCAACACGAAGGTACCCATCCTCGGGGACCTGCCGGGCCTTGGTACCTTCTTCTCCAACAAGTCGGACTCGATTCAGCGCCGGGAGCGGCTCTTCCTGCTTAAGGCGCGCGTCGTGACGTCCACGTCGGTAGCCTCAGCGGCAACTGGGCCGTCCAACTCCTCTTCGCTTGAGCCCAAGCCAGCGGTGCCGACGTTGGCGCCGCGGCAATCGATCGTCCGTTGAGTTTTACCCAAACGAAGCGACCGGTGCGGCGAAAGATTCAACCGCCGATCACCGACTGGGCCGCCTCGCGGCTGTCCGCCACCGGGATGATCTTGTCGAAGCCACTCATGCGCAAAACCTCGAGCACCGCGGGCTTGGGCGCCACAATCACCGCCTTGCCGCCCTTGGCTCGGGCCGTCTTGGCACCGATGAGCAGAACCCGCAACCCGGCGCTGCTGACGTAATCGACCTGGGACAGGTCGAGAACGACCGATGGGCCAGCGTTTTCCACTAATGCCAACACATCGATTTCGGCGACGGCGGCGTTGGCCGCATCAATTCGACCCTTGGGTGCAAAGACGTTGGCGCTCATGCAGGATCCGTTCAGTTCCAGAGTTGGCGTGATTTTGCAACATGAATTTGCTATCGTGTCCGAATGGTTTCAAACCTTGCCCTTACCTTGAACTGGG
This sequence comes from Rubrivivax sp., assembly GCA_027487995.1. Lineage (GTDB taxonomy): Bacteria > Pseudomonadota > Gammaproteobacteria > Burkholderiales > Burkholderiaceae_C > RFTU01. The sequence continues at coordinate 22,325 of JAIYCN010000386.1, forward strand.
ATGTCCAAGAGTTGACTCGCCTTCAAAAGGCCATCCACGACCACAGTAACCGTCAGGGCTGGGATCTGGTTCTCCAGACGCAAATGGACCTGGTCATCGAGGAACTGGTTGTGAATGTGATGACCCACGGAGACAACAGTGCTCGAGACACTGCTGAGCCAGGTTGGGTCCGGGTTGAACTGGCCGAGGACCATGGTCTGATCACACTGGTGGTCACTGACAACGGCACGGCTTTCGACCCCACGCAGACGCCCGAACCTGATCTGGACGCTCCGCTGGAGTTGCGCGAAAGAGGGGGCCTGGGGGTGCACTTCATACGGGAATTGACGGAAACCTTTAGCTACCGGCGGGCCGGGGGCTGCAATGTGGTGACCGTGCAGAAGCGCCGGGGGTAGCCGCATTGATCAACCAACTCAGCCTCAGGTCCAGGATCGTCATCCTGATGGCGGGGATTACCTTGATCTCCACGGTGCTGGCCCTGTGGGCTGCTCAACGCAATGCCGAACAGGCCATCTGGCAGCAGGTCAAGCAGGACGCGGAGTTGGTGGGTGCCATCATCGCCGAGACGATCGCACTGTCGCGTGAAGTGCCCGACGATCTGGAGGCGAGCCTGGAAAAGGACATGATCTCCACCGCCCTTTTGCTGGCCGAATATGTCGCCTTGGCGGAACGCGTGCAGGTGCCGCGCGCCGCAGTACAGCAGACTCTGCAAGGTCTCGCGGCCAGTCTGGGCGTCGCCGAAATCTGGATCACCGACTCCAGTGGCAAGGTGGTCTACAGCATTCCCAAGGACGTTCCCTTCACGTTCAGCCCCGACCCGGCGCTACAACCCCAGGCATCTGAATTTTGGCCCCTGATCTCCGGGAAGGCCAAGGTGGTCACTCAGCAGACCCGTCGGAGAGATCTGGACGACGCGCCGTTTAAATACATCGGCGTAACCGGAGCGGACCGTCCGCGGATCGTGCAGCTGGGAGTCGAAAGAAATCAAGTCGATCAGCTGCGGTCGCGGCTGTCGCTGGCTAGGCTCAATGAATCCCTGGTCCGCTCCGGAGTGCTGGCACAGCCCCTACTGGTGGTTGATAAACAACTCCAGCCGATCGATCAGTCAGGCGCAGTGGGGCGCACCAGTGGGTACTCCGAGCCATCCATCATGACACCCCACGTCGAATACCTGAAGGCTGCGATGATTGACGGAGGGGCCGTCACGAGCATGCAAGCCGATGCCGCCGTCATCTACCGGTCGTACTCTTCTCAGAGTGGCCGGTATCAGGGGGCGTTCGTGGCGGCTTTCCCGCGAGACGCGCTGGACACGCTGCTGGCGCAACAGCGCCGCACTTTCGTAACCATTGGCTCTGTTGTCTTTCTCGCAGCCTCAGCGCTCGGTTGGTTGATCGCTAACCGGCTGACCGGGCGCCTGGCTACGATCAGCCGGGCAGCGCGCGATCTGCAAAAGGGACGCTTTGATAACCTGACCGAACTGGAGCAGTTTTCGGGTCAAAGTGACGAGATCGCTCGGCTTGGGCAGGTCGTGCACGACATGGGAAAAGAGGTGCAAAACCGGGAGGCCATCCTGGAGGGAGAGGTCCGCAAGCGCACCGAGGAATTGGCCTTACGCAACGAGGCATTGGCTGCCAGCCAGGCCATGATCCGTGGCGAGTTGGAATTGGCCAAGCGGCTGCAGTTGGGCATCCTGCCCAGTCGCTTTCCAAGCTGCGGGGGTTATGAAGGCAGTGCACGGGTTCGCATGCAGCAGCAAATGGGCGGCGACTTCTACGACTTCATCCCGCGGGCTGACGGCACCGTCGCCGTCGTCGTCGCCGATGTATCCGGCAAGGGCATCGCTGCCGCTTTCTTCATGGCCATGGCACGCACATCATTGGCCGAGCAACTCACCCAGGGCCTTGGCATCGAAGAGTGCCTGAGCCGCTCGAATGAGGTCCTCTGCCAATCCAACCCCCTGAACCTCTTCGTGACCGTCTTCGTTGCCCTGATCGAGCCGAACAGCGGGCGTGTCTGCTACGCCAACGCGGGCCACAATCCCCCGGTGCATCTTTTTCCGCAGGGCGACCCCCAACTCCTGCCCATGCGTGGCGAGTTGGCGCTGGGTGTGATGGAAGGAGTCCGCTATTCACTGGACACCCTGCACCTTAAGCCGGGTGAGGCATTACTGACCTACACAGACGGGATCACCGAGGCCTTTGACGACAAGGGCAGGGCCTACGGCGAAACGCGGTTGCTGCAATGGGCGCGACTGTTGGATCATCAGGCATCGGCCGAGCAAAGCTTGACCTCTCTGCTCAACGATGTGGACAGCTTCCAGGATGCGGCGAATCAGTCGGACGACATCACCATGGCGTTGATACGGCGTCTGCCCAACGTGTAGACATCTGCCACGACTAGCACGCCATTAACAACTTCGACAGACTCGACTAGACAAGACAAGGCGCCCGATGAGGACCGACACAAGTGCCTGGGCCACCCTGCAGCTTAGCGGCCACATTGGCGTGGTGCGCCCTGCGGTGGCCTTTCTCGAGGAGGTCGCGCTGGCCGTGGGGCTCTTGCCCGACCGAGCTGAGCGATTGAAGCTGGCCGTAGAGGAAGTGCTGTCGAACATCATCCGCCATGCCTACGCGGGGCGAACCGATGGGCAGATCGAGATCCGCTGCCACTTCGGTGGCGCCTGTCTCATCGTGGATTTCCGGGAAACCGGCTTGCCCTTCGACTTCTCTCAACTGCCGTCCTACGATGCTTCTTCCGATGAGTGGGACCCAACTGGTTTGGGGATGCACCTGGTTCGGCAGTGCGTGGATGAAGTCCAGTTCGAGAACCTGGGTGCCATTGGCAAATTGATTCGTCTGGTGGTACGCACCCAGAGTGAGACGGCGGTGTTTCAGGACATGGACCCCCCAGGGGCCTCCGACGACGGCATGCGCGAAAGTCCAGGCGATGAACCAGTTGCTTCGATCCGCCCAATGGTGACCGACGACGCGGTCAACTTGGCTCAGTGCGCGTACCGCACTTGGGGGTACGGCTACAACGACTACATCTACCGACCGGAAGAGATTCGCGCCATGCTGGGGGACGGACGGCTGGAATCAGTCGTGGCGGTGCAGGATGGCCAGGTAATCGGTCATGCCGCACTCAAGCGCCGCGCGCCTGACGACCGAGTCGCTGAAGCGGGGATCGCCTTTGTGGACCCCTCGGTGCGGTCGCGGTCAGTGATGGGCCGGATGGTGGAGGCACTGGCCGCCAGGCTTCCCGCCTTGAATCTCGAGGGGCTGTTCGCCATGCAGGTCACCTCACACACGATTTCACAGAAGGTGGGATACGCCCAGGGCTTTCGAGACTGTGGACTGCTCATCCGCGCGGCCTCAAGGCCAGAGGACGACCAGTTGGCCGGCGCGCACGCGCAGCGTCGCTCCGCGGTGGTGTTGTGCTACCGGGCGCTGGGTTCCCAGCGCAAACGCCTTGTGTTTCCGCCACCGAGCATGAAAGCATGGGTGATGCGGGCGTATGCCGAATTGGGGCTGAGTGCGGAGATCGGCTTGGCCCCGGGCCGGGAGGATGGTACGGGCGCCGGTGGTGGCACCAAAGGTTCGGCCCATCTCCGCTCCAACCGAACCCGGGCTTTGCGCACCGCCGACATCGAAGTGCTGCGGCATGGCCACGACACGCTGGCCGCCGTTGCCCACGCGCTGCGCATGCACCACCGAGTGGGCGTGGATGCGGTCTTCCTGCACTTGGACCTGGAAGACGCGACCACCGCGGAATTGGACGATGGACTGAGCGCCATGGGGTTCATCTTTGCAGGGATCTTGCCGAACTTGCGCCAGGGACGCGATGTGCTGA